>CAJXPE010000294.1 GCA_913057965.1 uncultured Marixanthomonas sp.
GATCTACACGTAAGGAGTCGTCGGCAGCGTCAGATGTGTATAAGAGACAGCACTCATCGTCTTCCTTGTTTTTAAGGCTGTCTTCGTGTTCTATAATATAAATATCTTCGTTTTCTCTTTTAAGATAGTATTTTTCCCGCGCAAACTTCTCAACTTCGTCACTATCTTTCATTTTTTCGATAAAAGCTTTGTCATGTTCAATTTCAGATTTATAAAACTCGGCGTTTTCTTGCAGGCCTTCTATGTCTTCATCCAATTCTTGATGTATAAACCACGAATTGGTATCAAAGAAAACCATCCACACCAGAAACACCAAAACAATGAGCATGTATTTGTTGCTCACTATTTTAAACCATTTTTTCTGTTTTATTTCTGAAAATTTCACGATTCGCTTTTTGCTAACTTTTGGTTGATAATATTACGTATTAAATTAACAGCTACGGTGTTATATCGATTGGTTGGTATAATAATATCGGCAAATTCTTTTGTGGGTTCAATAAATTGCTGGTGCATCGGTTTTAAGGTGGTTTGGTAGCGGTTTAACACCTCGTCCAAGTCCCTTCCACGATCAGCAATATCTCTCTTTAACCTTCGTATTAAACGTTCATCACTATCGGCGTGAACAAATATTTTAATGTCGAATAACTCCCGAATATCGGGATGCGTCAGGATTAAAATCCCTTCAACAATTACTACTTTGCGAGGATGTGTGGTAAGCGTTTCGCCCGTGCGGTTATGATCGACAAAACTGTACACCGGTTGCTCAAAACTATTTCCTTTTTTTAGCTCTTTTAAATGATTGACTAACAAATCAAAATCGATGGCTTGCGGATGATCAAAATTAATTTTTACCCGTTCTTCCAACGATAAATGGCTGGTATCTTTATAATATGAGTCTTGTGAGATGATACAAACTTCATCTGCAGGTAATTCTTCTACAATTTGTTGTACAACGGTTGTTTTTCCGCTTCCGGTACCGCCGGCAATGCCAATTATAAGCATGTTTTTTCAGTTTTTACAAAAGTAGGGATTAAAAAAGAATATAGAATATAGAGACTAGAATAAAGAATATATGTTATCTACTTTTCCAACTCGGCCACTTCTTCTTCAGTTACCATTTTATCTTGTGTATTTTCCCAAGAATTCATTACGTAGTTTAAAACATCGGCGACTTCTTTATCGCTTAACCCCATAGGTGTCATCACACCATTGTAGGTTTTACCATTTACTTCAATCTCTCCTCGCTGTCCATATTTTACAGCATGAATGCTAGCTTCACGTTTTTCGGTAAGCCAATTTGAGCCTGCTAAAGGGGGGAAGGCATTGGGTACTCCTTTTCCATTAGCTTGATGGCACTGCATACAGAAATCTGTATATAGCAGACCACCACGTTTTTTGCTCGCAGTAAGAGGATCTTGTTCTTTTAAAGAAGTTTCGGCGGTGTAATCTCCAATTTTAATAGAATCTTTTTCTTTCTTTTTTGAATTATTACAAGCGGTTAATAATACTAAAGTGAATAGAATAGCAACGGTTTTTTGCATAGCTTGAAATTATAATATTTTGATTGTATTAAGTTTGATTAATAAGAATTATTTTGGAACAACTTTAAATATTCCTTGTCCTTCAACGGCGATGTAAATATAACTATCTGGTCCCATTTTTACATTACGAACCCGACCAATATCTTGAGCGATCTTTTCGCGGCCTATAACTTCTGTTCCGTCTAGTTTAACCAATTCAACATAATTGAACTTTAATGAACCTACCAATAAGTTTCCTTTCCATTCTGGATACTTGTTTCCAGTTATAAAGTCCATTCCGCAAGGGGCAATGGAAGGCACCCAATAGTAAATGGGTTGTTTCATTCCCGGTTTTGAAGTGATATCTGTAAATTTTGTTCCGCTATAATTTATGCCGTACGATATTACTGGCCAGCCGTAATTGGCTCCTTTTTCTACAATGTTAATTTCATCACCACCTTTTGGACCGTGTTCGTGAATCCAGATTTTTCCAGTGGTTGGATTTTTTGCCATGCCTTGCGGATTTCTATTTCCGTAGGTAAAAATTGCTTTTTTAGCATTTGCTTCATCTACAAAAGGATTGTCATTTGGAATACTGCCATCGTCATGTAAACGATAGATTTTACCTCCATCTCGAGTAATATCTTGCGGATTTACATCGCGATTCCCTCGTTCTCCAATAGAAAAATAGAGGTACCCATCATTGTCAAATTCAATTCGAGAACCAAAATGTTGTCCTCTGGTAGAATTAGGACTTGCTTTATACAGTTCTTCAATATTAATTAATGCACCATTTTCAAGTTTACATCGAATAAGCTTCGTGTTTCCGCCATCGCCATCACCTTCCGTAGAAGCATAAGTAATATAAATCCAACCGTTTTCAGTATAATTAGGATGTAATTCAATATCTAATAATCCGCCTTGCCCACGGTTATATACTTCGGGGACATTTTTAATTTCTGTTTTATTTCCATCTTTAAAATGAATAAGGGTACCAGCCTTTTCGGTAATTAACATGCTACCGTCGGGCAACCAAGTCATCCCCCAAGGGTTATCAAGGTTATTGACTACCTTTTCTGTACTATAACTTCGAGTGTTTTGCGTTTTTAAAGCTACGTCATTTTCTTTTTTACGTTGTGCACAAGATGTCATAACAGTAAAACAAAGCAGGAGGATGAGCCATTTATTCATAGTAAATTTCTTTTCTGAAAAGGTACTAAATTACCATGAAATGAAAAAGCCCCTCTAGTTGATTAACTAAAGGGACTCTGCGGGGGGCATTATTTTAAAGTCTAGCCATGCTAAATTGATGGATCTCTGACTTCTATAATTATATACGGAAAAATTATAAAGTCGGTTTTATCTTGTAGAATATTTTTAATCTTCTTCTAAAGCAGCTTCCAATTCATCGGTCATTTCCAAATTATGAAACAC
>CAJXPE010000295.1 GCA_913057965.1 uncultured Marixanthomonas sp.
ATCTACACGTAAGGAGTCGTCGGCAGCGTCAGATGTGTATAAGAGACAGATGTAATTCTTCTCATTTTGTTAAAAATTTTATGATTTAGATTAAAATAAAACAAAATTATTATTAAAACCAACTTAAAAATGTTAATACTGAAATTGATTATCCATTTAAAAGAGCCTAAAGCAATATGGTTTTAATAATTTTCACACTTATATATAGGACATCTCGTAAACTATAGCTTGAAAAAGTGTGAATAGTTGGCTTAGATGTTTTGGTGTAAAGAGTTGTGGAAAAAAAATGAGGCAAGGTTTAATAAAATTTCTTCTTCATGAATATTCAAGATGTCATTTTAGGAGTTTTATTTTTTTTAAACTTTTTAGAATAGAAAATTGATGTAAGCATGTACTTTTTTAATAATCTCTCAGCGATACTTCGTTTGTGGCCTTTCCATATTTTGGAAAGGCTTTTTCAATTTAAATATCTCTTATTTTTTATAAAGCTCTTTTCCAGCTTCTTCATAGCTGTCACCTTTTACCCAAAAAGGGGTAGTGGGATCGTTAGCAATGTTTCGTCCTGATAAAACATACGCCTGGAAAAATTTTAGTAAATAATCATAATCTAGGGTGTCTGCTTCGTCACTTGGGCGGTGGTAGTGTTTGGTAGCTTGCGCAAAGTCTGTAAAACCTAAAGTAAAAGTAGGCGAAGGAATTCCTTTTTTGGCAAAATGTACATTGTCGCTCCGATTAAAAAGATTGTTCTCGGGTTGTGGATCTTCATTTGCTTTAAGACCGAAAGTAGAAGCGGCATCCTCAATATTTTTTTCTGCAGTGGTTCGTGTTAATCCTACAATGGTAGCAATGGAGGTATCATTATATCCGCCATTGTCACTGTTAAAACAATAGACCATTTGGTCAAGCGGTACAATTGGATTGTCTACATAATATTTGCTGCCTAACAATCCTTTTTCTTCTCCTGTAAAAAGAATAAATAGCGCAGAACGTTTGGTAGGATACTTTGCCATGTTTTCGGCCATGCTCAATACGGTTGTAACCCCCACAGCATTATCTCTGGCTCCATTGTAAATAGTATCCCCGGTTTTATCAGGTTGGCCAACTCCAACGTGGTCGTAATGGGCAGAATAAATTATGTATTCGTTTTTAAGCTTGGGATCTGTCCCTTCAACTAGGCCGACTACATTTTGTGAGGTGACTTTCACCCGGTTTTCATCTTCCATCATCATTTTAATAGGCATTTCATTTTTGCTACTTAAGGCTTCTGCATAATTTCCGTGTTCATCTTGTATCCACACATAGGCAAAAGAATCTTCTTTACTGGCTTGATTTACCGTTTCTGCATTTTCCAATCGTTTGCTATTAAAATTGTGATCTATATATCCCCACATTTGTGGAGCGGCTTTAATAAATTCAATAATACCAATAGCTCCTGCTTTTTTTGCGAGTTCTGCTTTCTTTTCCCGTAAGCCAAAAGCAGCTCGGGTATCTTTTGCATTAGGACCTCCAGCTTGTACCAATACAATTTTTTCTTTTACGTTTTTTCCATCATAATCGTCTTCAAGACCATAGCCTACATAAACAGCTTTGCCGGTAAAATCCATTTTTGAAGTTTGTAACACCACTTTATTTTTATAGTCAGCACCGTCTAAGGAAAGGGTGAAGCGCCTTGGTGGGGTTACTTCTTGCATTGGTACTGTTTGGTAATAACTGTTTGTGGTAGGATTAGGTTTTACACCATAACCACGTAAGTTATTGGCTAAATAGGAAGCCGCAATTTTATTTTCAGGCGTTCCGGTTTCTCGACCTTTTAACAAATCGTCTGCTAAAAAATAGATGTGCCCTTCAATCTCATTTTTTGATACGGTTGCTTCTACTTTTTCTTGTTCGGTTTGTGAAAAAAGGGGAGTTAATACAAGTAAGGCTATAAAAATAGGAAGTTGTCTCATGAATAGTTTATTTTAAACCTTTAAAGATAAGTAAAGTTTAAAAACCGAATTGGGTTCATTTTTTTATTCTGAAAAATGCGTTTAATTTTCAAAAAAGACCTGTTGTAAATTGATTAATGACATTGAAAAAATTAAGTGTATCTTTGCAGTCAATTCAGAAATGGCAATTTTAAAAACTTCAAAGCCATTTATAAACAACCTATATGTCATTTAAATCACTTGGGCTGTCCGAAGCCTTGCTAAAAGCTATTAGCAAAAAAGGATATACTACCCCATCACCTATTCAACAAAAAGCAATCCCTAAAGTATTAGAACGTAAAGATGTACTGGCATCCGCACAAACAGGAACTGGTAAAACAGCTGCTTTTACATTACCTATGTTACAAATATTAAACACAGGAAAACATTTACATAACCGTCCAGTTCGTGCCTTAGTATTAACCCCAACCCGTGAATTGGCAGCACAAGTAATGGAAGATGTAAACACGTATAGCGAGTTTACCAATTGCAACGGGACTGTTATTTTTGGAGGCGTAAGCGAAAAACCACAAATAAAAGCATTACGTAAAGGAGTCGATATTTTAGTGGCAACGCCAGGACGTTTGCTCGATCTGCAAAGCCGAAACCTTGTTTCGTTAGCCAATATTGAAATATTAGTATTGGATGAAGCCGATAGAATGCTCGATATGGGCTTTCTTCGCGATATTAAAAAAATTCTTGCCGTGATACCTTCAAAACGGCAGAACTTATTGTTTTCGGCTACGTTTTCAAAAGATATTAAAAAGCTGGCCAATACCTTTTTACACAATCCGGTGATGGTAGAAGCCACGCCTGAAAATACTACGGCAGAAAAAGTAGATCAGCTAATTTACCGAACAGATAAAACTAAAAAAACACAATTGGTTACCAAGCTAATTGATGAAGGTGATTGGCAACAAGTGCTGATTTTTACACCTGTCTCTTATACACATCTGACGCTGCCGACGACTCCTTAC
>CAJXPE010000296.1 GCA_913057965.1 uncultured Marixanthomonas sp.
AAAGATGGTAAAATTGCTGCCATTGGAAACAATTTAAAAGCGAGAAGAGCAATAGAAATAGACGGCACAGGAAAACATTTAACTGCGGGTATTGTAGATGAGCATTCACATATTGCAGCTTCTGCTATTAATGAAGGTGCACAAAATTCATCTGCAGAAGTTACCATAGAAGATGTTGTAGACCCTAACGATATTAATATTTACAGAAACCTTTCTGGTGGAACTACTTCTGCGCAAATATTGCATGGTTCTGCAAATCCTATTGGTGGGCGTTCTGCAATTATCAAATTAAAATGGGGAGAAAATGCAGCGAATATGATTTATGATGATTCTCCAAA
The DNA here is from genome assembly GCA_913057965.1 of uncultured Marixanthomonas sp. Lineage (GTDB taxonomy): Bacteria > Bacteroidota > Bacteroidia > Flavobacteriales > Flavobacteriaceae > Marixanthomonas. The sequence goes on from CAJXPE010000296.1 coordinate 339, forward strand.
ATTCATAAAATTTGCTTTGGGTGAAAATGTAAAACAATCTAGAAGTCCTAACGGAACGCGTTTTCCGCAAACAAGAATGGGTGTAGAGCAAATGTTTGTAGATTATTTTACAAGAGCGCAAGAATATGAGGTTGTAAAGAAAAGTGGAAAACCTTATAGAAAAGATGATGAAATGGAAACCTTGGTTGAAATTTTAAATGGAGAACGCTTTATCTCTTGTCACTCTTATGTACAATCAGAAATTAATATGTTAATGAAGGTTGCTGAAAAATTCAACTTTAAAATCAACACTTTTAGCCCTCCTGGTCATAAGTGTATTCTCTTGTAGTAAAGATAATGACAGCTCAAATCCGAATAATCCTAATAACAATGGTGAAAGCTCCTACAGCTTAACTTTAAAAGATACAGAATATTCCAATTCTTGGGACTCGAACAGCGAAACTGATGGCCAAGCACTCTATAGCACCTATGTTGATAACAGTGCCGGAAACAAAGGATTGTCATTAAACCTCATCGATGAAGAGAAAACAGTTGCAATAGACGCTGGGTTAACGTTAAAAAATAACGGGCAACCCTTTCCCATGTCACATCCCTCCGAAGGATGGAACGAGGACTCAGAATTTTCTTTAGTAACAATATCAGTAGGTGATAAAGATTATGTTGCGGACTCTGGTACGGTCACAATAGCTAATTTAGAAACGAAGGTGATAACCGGAGTCACAGGAATAGCAGCCTATGATCTGGAAATAGAGGGCAGTTTTACTAACCTTAATGACTCGGAGGATCAAGGAGTTTCAATTACGGCCACCGTTCATATTCAACCCAATTTTAATCAATAGACAGTTAAAAAATCAAGATTGTTTAACTCCCCTAAAAACTTTTAAAACTTAAAATTATATTTATGAAAACTTTAAAATCAACGCTTTTAGCCCTTTTGGTAGTAAGTGTATTCTCATGTAGTAAAGACGACGACAGTCCAAATCCGGACAATCACGCCCCTGAAAGCTTTAACTTGATAACAGTGCCCGACGGCACTACCGATGTAGATTTAAACCCCACTTTTTCTTGGGAACCCGCAATAGATCCTGATGGTGATGCCGTGAGTTACGATGTGTATCTTGGCACTGAAAACCCGCCTATCACAGCCGTTGCTTCAGGTTTAAGTGACATTACGTACACCCCACAGGAAAATTTAAATCCTGGAACTACCTATTATTGGGCAGTCATGGCCAAAGATGGTAATCAAGGGGAGACATTAAGCAACGTAGCCACATTTACAACTTTGGAACAGCAACCTATTGTGTTGAGTTGTAACGCCTTTAAAAGCAATAACGATGATGCTATACTTTTATTGGAAAATAGAATCAATGGTGTAGATTATATTATTGATTGTATAACCTCTGTTGAAGTGGATTTAAAAATTGAGCCAGGAGTAGAAATTGAATTTACTGATGCAACAGGAATGAAAATTAGAGAAGAGGGCTCCATAAGTGCTATTGGTTCTCAAAGTGAACCAATAATTTTTACTGCGGCTACCAAAACAAAAGGTGCTTGGAAAGGTATCATTTCTTACAGTCAAAGTGTAAAAAACCGATTTGATTATGTAACTATGGAATACGCTGGTGATGGTGGTCTAAGCGGAAATGGAGAATTAGGAAGTTTAATTTTAAGACCAGGTGTTTATTTTAGATTAAATAACGTAACCATTAAAAACGGGCTGAATAATGGTATAAGCTCAACTTGGTATAATTATGATGTTGAAATTAACAACTGTACAATAACTGGTTGTGATATGCCCATATATGCCGATGCTAATGTTGCAAGTCATATTTCTGGAGGTGATTTTACGGGAAACAATACGGATGCCATCCGGTTAGATAGTGATGCCGGACCAAGAAAAATGAGCACTTCACAAACCTGGACAGCTTTAAACGTGCCCTATAGAATGGGCAGTACCTTAGTGATAGAAGATGGGGCCGTTTTTACAATCCAACCCGGTGTGATTGTGGAATTTGAAGATGGCAAAGGTATTATTATTGACAAAGGTGGTGATGATGGCAGTGCTATATCTGCAGAAGGAACTCCAGAAAACCCCATTGTCTTTACTGGAGTTACTAAAAGTCCAGGTGCTTGGGAAACAATTTCCGTTCGCCGAACTTCTTCAGTCCAAAATAAAATAGATAATGTTTTAATTGAATATGCTGGCGGTGCAGGAGCTGGAGGTGCTATCGAAATGTGGGTAGATCCAGTGTTAACTGTTACGAACACAACCTTTAAAGATATTGATGCTTGCGCATTATATAACCGGTATGGTCCAACAAACCCAAACCTTACAGAAAATAATAATACTTTAGTAAATGTAAATGGGGGCTATATGTGCAATGATTAATTAAATGGAAATTATTATCAATAAAAAAAATTCAGTAAATTTTTGTCCTGTGTCAATTTTAAAACAATTGGCACAGGTTTTTTTATTAAGCAAAGTACCACGTTAACTCGGTTTCCTGTCAACAAAACTTTATATAGTTGCACCTGATATAGTAACTGTCTCTTATACACATCTCCGAGCCCACGAGACCTCTCTACATCTCG
>CAJXPE010000297.1 GCA_913057965.1 uncultured Marixanthomonas sp.
TGTAGAGAGGTCTCGTGGGCTCGGAGATGTGTATAAGAGACAGTATTAGGTATCACTTCAAAAAATACTTCAAAATATAGCCGAAGAAACTTAACCAAGCATATGGCTGAAACAATACAAAAAGTCGCCGGGTAGTAAAAGCGAAACCCCCGCTTGGCTTTCGCCTTACGAGGGTTTCTAACTAACCAACCAAAATTTTTATTATCCGCGGCCTCTTTGTCTACTATTTTTAGAAGACGATCGGCTGCTTCTATTACTTCCACGACCTTTTGACTTTGATACTGAACTACGTTTTGCAGTAGTCCTTTTAGGTGCACTGGAACGACGTGATTTACTTTGAGTTCTGGGCGCTTTTCTATTTTGAGAAACAGCTTTTCTATTATTAGAACGACTTACACGTTTTACAGTTCGAGTGTTGTTTGCTTTACTTTTTCGTGAGTCTTTATTTCTCGAAACACTTCGCTTGTTATTCGGCTGTGTTCTACTGCTTCTTGCATTTGATCTCGACTTTGTATCTCTCTTAGCAATTACATTGCGGTGAGAAGAATTACTTCTGTCTTTTCTTGCAGAGGATTTCTGAACATTTCTTGATCTGTTATCACTGTTTCTAGAAATAACATTACGGTCACTTCTTGATGAACGCTTAGCCGTTTTTACATTTCTTTGATTATTAGACGACCTTTTAGACACTGATGAACGGTTACTTGTTCTTTTTGCATCCCCTCGGCGAGGATTGTTCACCGCATAAGAATTACGTCTGTTTGGGTTATAATCTTTGCGTTTTACTACACGACCATTTTTATAATGTGTTCTACTTCCTGGACGGTAGAAATTTCTTCTTCCGTTAGCATACGAAACATGACTTCTGTTTCTGTAATACTTTCTGTGTTTTTTCCAACTATAACGGTGTGGGTTGTAATATCTTCTATATGGGTAATCGTATACAACACAGTTTGAATAGTAAGGTCTTGCATAATATACGTGCCATGGGCGGTATACATATCGAGGTGTCCAAAGATTTATATATCCAGTAACGTGTGAAAAATGTCCGTAATGGTTATACACTACCTGTAGTCCTCCTACGCGAACAATACGTCTATCGTTGTACCGAATTTCGGTATTACCTACTTGTGAAACACGACCATATTCGTCGTAATAAATAGGAACTTCTTCCACTTGAATTATGGCTCCGTAATCATCATACTGAACGTACGCGTCATAATTATAGCCACTGTTAAATGAAATATCTACATTGGGTGTATTTACGTTTACATTAACATTACTTCTGTTTTGACCTAGGTAAACAAAATCAAACTGACCATCTGGAAATACTGAAAATTCAACGTCTTGCTCTACAAATATGTACGACTTTCCATCGTAGCTGTAATTTGCAGTTTCTTCTAGTTTACTGTTTTTTGCTGTTGCAGTTAAACTTACTAGAAAAAGACTGAATAATAATAAGGTTACTTTTTTCATAATAGAGATTTTAGGTTGTACTTGCTTTTTATTTTTTGGTCAGCTTGGTACGCTTACTATGAAACAATCATCGTGCCACAATTTTTAACCACCTGATAATCAGTAGTCATGTGTTTTTTATTTGACTTAATATTCTTTAATAAGAAATATGAAATATTAGGATACTTTTAAAAAGTGGGACTGTAATGTTATTAATTCTCTGATCTACATTTCTTTATAAGGGTAAGAAAAAACCCCGGCATCTTATAGTGATAAGATGTCGGGGGTTAACTAAAAACAAATCGATAAAAAACTAGCTGTTCTTTATTGAAATGTTTTCAAACTTTATGCCAAAACCAAATTATTTTAAAAACTTTAAATTTTCTCTTTTAAATAGGTAGCGGTAAAGGATTTTTTGCTTTTTGCAACTTCCTCTGGAGTGCCTTGTGCTATAATTTCTCCTCCTTTTTCACCGCCTTCTAGTCCAAGGTCAATAATATGGTCTGCACATTTTACCAACTCCATATTGTGTTCTACTACAATAACGGTATGTCCTTTTTCTAATAACGCATAGAAGGATGCCAATAATTTTTTTATATCATGAAAGTGAAGTCCGGTAGTGGGTTCATCAAAAATAAAAAGTGCTTTATCTTTAGTTGTTCCTTTAATTAAAAAGGAAGCTAATTTAATACGTTGCGCTTCGCCACCAGAAAGGGTAGAGGAGCTTTGGCCCAACTGCACATACCCTAACCCTACGTCTTGTAGCGGCTTTAGTTTTTTGGTTATTTTTTTCTCCTCGTGTTTTTTGAAGAATGAAATGGCATCATCAACCGTCATGGTAAGGATATCATCAATATTTTTATCTTCAAAATTTACTTCTAAAATTTCCTTTTTGAAGCGTTTTCCATGACAGGTTTCGCATTCTAAATGTACATCGGCCATAAACTGCATCTCAATGGTTACTTCACCATCACCTTTACAGGTTTCACAGCGTCCACCATCTACATTAAAACTGAAATGTTTCGCTTTATAGTTTCGTATTTTTGAAAGCTTTTGCGATGCAAATAGATTCCTAATGTCATCATACGCTTTAATATACGTTACTGGATTGCTTCGGCTAGAGCGACCAATAGGATTCTGATCAACAAATTCAATATTTTTTATAGTGCTGAAGTTACCTTTTAATTCTGAAAATTGACCTGGTTTTTCTCCATAGCCACCAATTTTTCGTAGCATAGCAGGATAGAGAATTTTCTTAACTAATGTACTTTTCCCACTTCCTGAAACGCCAGTAACAGCGGTGAAAACCCCAAGCGGGAATTCAGTAGAAATATTTTTTAAATTATTTTGCCGAGCACCGATTACTTGAATACTTTCTTTCCAAGAACGTCGTTCCTTAGGAACTTCAATTTCCATGGTGCCATTTCTGTCTCTTATACACATCTGACGCTGCC
>CAJXPE010000298.1 GCA_913057965.1 uncultured Marixanthomonas sp.
AGCGTCAGATGTGTATAAGAGACAGATAAAAAATTAATAAACGTAATAATTGGCTATATTCTAATTTATTGGCACCATCTTTGTAAAATAAACAGTATTAATAAATTAAATTACATTACAATGAGTAAAGGAACAGTAAAATTTTTCAACGAAACTAAAGGTTTTGGATTCATCACTGAAGAAGGCGTTGAAAAAGACCACTTTGTACACATTTCTGGATTAATCGACGAGATTAGAGAAGGTGATGAAGTTACATTTGACCTTCAAGAAGGAAACAAAGGATTGAATGCAGTAAACGTAAAAGTAGACTAATTATATATCTTTATATTTTCAAAAAAGCCCGTCTTTATCGATGGGCTTTTTTATTACCCGAGTTTTAAAAATATATCCATTTAAAAGAAGTAGTTTTGCGCAAAATTAAACGCCCTGACAATGAAGCGCATAAAAGAGTACAGTACATTATTTGGAGTAGAGAAAGAAATCGATCTTAAACTCCTTAAAAAAAGCTATCGAGACCTAGTAAAACAATGGCATCCAGATAAATTTCAAGATGGAGATCCTATGCAACAGGAAGCAGAGCTTCAAAGCCGTCGTATTATTGATGGGTATCATTTTTTAGTGAGTATGGCTCCTGAAACGAAAGAAAAAAACTTACCAGCCTACACCGAAACGATTACTAACGCTGCCATTGCAGATTATCAGCATAAAGGATTACTACTGGAAATCACCTTTACTGACGGAAACACCTATGAATACTTCGGAGTAACCAAGCCTATCTATCTTAAAATGATAAACGCTGGAAATCTGAATCGTTTTGCGAAACGAGCTATTTATCCGAAATATACTTATCGGAAATCTAAACGGATTCTTCAAGAATCGTAGCGAAAAGTAAGACAGTAACAGTTTGTAGTAAACAGCAGCATCAACATAAAAAAATTAAACCAATATGAGTACTACATTTTCAAATTTAGACATTTCTGTTCATTTAGTCAAAGGGTTAAAAGCGTTGGACATTACCACTCCTACAAGTATTCAGGAAAAGGTGATTCCTGTTGTTTTAAACCAAAAAGAAGATGTAGTAGCGTTGGCGAAAACGGGCACGGGTAAGACGGCGGCGTTTGGTTTGCCTTTGTTACAACTTATCGATGTTGAAAAAAAGGATATTCAGGCAATCATTTTAGCACCTACTAGAGAATTAGGGCAACAGATTTTCAAGAACTTAAGTGATTTTGCTGCGTATACTCCAGATGTTTCGATGGTCTCTATTTGCGGCGGTATTCCTATAAAACCTCAAATAGAACGTCTAAAAGAAGACACGCATATTATTGTTGCGACGCCAGGTCGCTTGATTGATTTAATGCAACGAGGAGCTATTTCTATCAAAAACACCTCGTTTTTAGTGTTGGATGAAGCGGATGAAATGGTCACCGCTTTAAAAGATGGATTAGATACCATCGTTGCTGCGCTACCTAAAAACAGAAGAACGTTGCTCTTTACGGCGACGATGCCGGGTACTATTAAACAACTGGTTCAGAATTATATGTCCAAACACGTGGTGCATATTGAGGCTAATATGGAAACGGCTGGGCATCAAGGAATCGATCACCAATATATTGTGGTACAACCCATTGAAAAATTAGAGGTGTTGCTACATTTCTTAAATACCAAACAAGGAGAACGGGGCATTATCTTTTGTAAAACCAAAGCTGCCGTTAATAAACTAGCAAAAAAGCTAGCTATTAATAAGTTTTCTTCAGGTGCTTTGCACGGAAGCTTAACCCAAGGGATTCGGGACCGGATTATGGGTCAATTTCGGGAAGGGCATATCAACATTTTGGTAGCGACCGATCTTGCTGCTCGTGGGATTGATGTAAAAGAAATAGCGTATGTAGTACAATATCATTTACCCGACACCTATGATGCGTATGTACACCGAAGCGGCCGTACCGCTAGGGCAGGGGCAAAAGGACTTTCGTTAAGTGTGATACAAGAAGAAGAAGTACCGGATATTCCAGATCTAGAGCAGGAATTGGGCATTTCTTTTTCTGAAATGAAAAAAGCAGATGCAGCCACTATTGAAGAAAATAACACCTTGCTTTGGGCCAGAAAGATATTTAAAACAAAACCTACTAAATATCTTTCAGAAGACTGTAAGACGAATATTAAAACTATATTTCATCATCTAACCAAAGAAGAGTTGATTGAAAAAATAATAGCCGATCATTTGAACCAAACCTCTCGATCTCATATTACATCTGAAGCTTCAAAAAAGAAAAAGAAAAAAAAGAAGTAATCGCACTATGGCAAACGCATTAAAGTCTCAACAGGAAATTTTAGCAAAACTGGGCATTACAGCCTTAAACGCTATGCAGGAAAAAGCACTCTCCGCTATTGCTGCATCTCCAAATACCGTTTTATTATCGCCTACCGGAACCGGTAAAACCGTTGCTTTTTTGTTGCCTACATTGGACGCATTGAACATAGATTGTGATACCGTACAGTTGCTTATTCTAGTGCCGTCACGCGAATTGGCGATACAAATAGAACAGGTAATACGCGAAATGGGTTCTGGTTTTAAAGCCAATGCTGTGTACGGCGGTAGGCCTTTTTCAAAAGATAAAGTGGACCTAGCACATACGCCCGCCATCGTTATTGGAACACCGGGACGGGTGGCAGATCATTTGCGACGCGAAACCTTTGTAGTTGATGATATTAAAACCATCGTTTTGGATGAGTTTGATAAATCGTTGGAAATTGGTTTTGAAACCGAAATGCGCGAAATCCTAGAACACCTTCCTGCTATTGAAAAACGTATTTTAACGTCGGCAACACAAGGGATTGAAATTCCAAAATTTGCGGGGGTTCAGAATCCAAAGGTGATTGATTACTTAGGAACAAAAA
>CAJXPE010000299.1 GCA_913057965.1 uncultured Marixanthomonas sp.
TTCACATTGTAAATTTTAATGCAATATGTGAGGTGATTGAGTGATTTGCCCGCGGCAAATTGTATCGAAACCTCCGCAATGAAAAGCCAAATCCAAGGTGATTGAGTGATCTTGCCGAAAGGCGGTATTGTACCGAAACCACCGACATTCAAACAGACAAAAAATGGCAAAAGCATATACATACATACTATTATGTTTTGACGGCACTTTTTACGTTGGTAGTACCAAATATTTAGAAAAAAGAATGGAACAACACCAAAATGGAAAGGGATCTGAATATACTAAAAGAAGACTACCCGTTACATTACTCTATTATGAAGAATACAATAGAATTGACTTTGCATTTTATCGAGAGAAACAATTACAAGGTTGGAGTAGAAAAAAGAAAATGGCATTGATGGATGGAGATGTAGATTTGTTGCCTGACTTGGCTAAAAAAGCCTTTAGAAAAAAGGATAGATATTCCGGTCGCTTCGATACAATTTTTAAAAGAGCGCTCTATTAGCGCTTTTTTAAAAATCACTCAGCAACCTTCGAAGGATAATTTTAATGCTAAATCCGAGGTGATTGAGTATTTCGAGGCACGAGAAATGTACCGAAACCACCGAATCAGAAAGCCAAAACCGAATTGCATCAAAAGCAGTATCATCACTCATTAAATTAATTTAACTTTGCACCCTATGCCCATTATAAATACAACCCCCACCATAAAAGACCTGCTAAAAACCCACTTTGGATACGATCAATTTCTGCCGAATCAGGAAAAAATTATCCAAAATGTGCTGAAAGGAAACGACACGCTGGCTATTATGCCTACAGGTGGAGGGAAGTCGTTGTGTTTTCAATTGCCGGCCTTGGCATTGCCAGGAACAGCGATTGTGGTTTCGCCATTAATAGCGTTGATGAAAGACCAAGTAGATGCGTTACGCTCAAATGGAATTTCAGCGGCCTATTTTAATAGCTCGCAACCACAAGAAGAACAGCAACAAACTTTAAGCGACCTAGAACAAGGAAAATTAAAACTCTTCTATGTAGCTCCAGAGAGTCTCTTTTTATTGGCAGACACGTTTCACCGTATTAATATAAATCTATTTGCTATAGACGAGGCACATTGTATTTCGTCTTGGGGGCATGACTTTCGACCTGCTTATACCCGTTTAGGAAGTTTAAAAGAGCAGTTTCCGAAAACCCCTTTAATAGCGCTTACCGCAACGGCCGATAGTGCTACACAGGACGATATTGCAAAACAATTGGCTATTCCAAAGGCCAAAAAGGTAATCGCTTCGTTCGATCGACCTAACTTATATTTAGATGTTAGGCCCGGCCAAAAAAGGATTCAGCAAATACTACAATTTCTGAGATCACATAGAGAAGAAAGCGGGATTATTTACTGTCTAAGCCGAAAAAGCACCCAAAACGTAGCCGATAAATTACTTGCTGCTGGGTATGACGCAAAAGCCTATCACGCAGGCTTATCTTCAGAAGAAAGAAGTAATATACAAGAAAGTTTTGTTAATGATAGAACAGCTATTATCGTGGCGACTATCGCTTTTGGGATGGGGATTGACAAAAGCAATGTTCGTTGGGTGATTCATTATAATATGCCTAAAAATATTGAGGGTTATTATCAAGAAATTGGACGAAGTGGCCGTGATCGATTACCAGCACATACTTTACTGTTTTATAGTTTTGCCGATGTTGTTCAGCTTCGGAAATTTGCCGAAGGAAGTCCTACGGAAGAATATCAACTTGCCAAACTAGAACGCATGCAACAGTTCGCTGAAGCCTTGAGCTGCCGCAGGCGAGCTTTATTGGGTTATTTTGGGGAGCACTTACAAGAAGATTGTGGGAACTGTGACATTTGTAAAAATCCACCAACGTATTTCGATGGTACGTTGCTTGCACAGAAAGTATGTTCAGCGGTAGCACGTTTGCAAGAACAAGAAGCATTGGGGATGGTAATCGATGTATTACGAGGCGCCCAAAATGCACAAGTGTTCAACAAAGGGTATCAAGGTGTAAAAACGTACGGCGCAGCAAGTGATGTTTCGTGGCGAGATTTGCAGCAATACGTCATTCAATTAATCAATCAAGGAGTGTTGGAGATTCGGTTTCACGAAAACGGAAGATTGATATTGACACCTTTGGCAAAGTCTGTTTTATTTGAAAATAGAAAAATATATTTGGCGCGTCCGCTTCAGGAAAAAGAAGAAGAAAAGACAACGAGCGAAAGTGCTGTAAAAACTAGCGGACTTTTTGATAAGCTTAAAAAACTTCGGGGCACATTAGCAAAAGAAATGGGTGTCCCAGCGTATGTAATTTTTAGCGATGCCAGTTTAAAAGATATGGTGGCAAAAGTTCCGCAAACTGAAACTGAATTCGCGGCCATAAGCGGTGTAGGGCAGGCAAAATTAGAAAAGTATGCAACACCTTTTCTAAAAGTCATTACAGAGGAACAGAAAAAGAATCCAAAAAAAGCGATAAAAGCCACCAAAAAAAAAGAATCTAAAAAAACACCCACACACCTTGTGAGTTTGGCATTATTCAATGACGGATTAACCGTCGATGAAATTTCAAAAGAACGAAACCTAACTACGGGAACTATCTATGCACATCTAGAAAAAGCACATATTTCTGGGGAAGAGATCGAGATAGAACGCTTAATCACTTCAGAAGAAATAGATAAAATTATCGCCGCAAAAGATAAGATAGAAAGCCCTGAAAGTTTAAAAGCATATTTTGAATATTTTGAGGCTAAAGTACCCTACTGGAAAATAAAATTAGGGTTACATCTTTCGGAATAAGTGATTTTGAATTCGTTGCTTTCGATACAATCCCGCCTTTCGGCGGAATCACTCAATCACCTCACATATTGCTTTAAAATTCACAATATGAG
>CAJXPE010000300.1 GCA_913057965.1 uncultured Marixanthomonas sp.
GACCCCCTGCGTGACAGGCAGGTATTCTAACCAACTGAACTACCAGACCGTTGCTATCTTAGCGGTGGCAAATATACCACGCATTTTCATTTTGACAAACATTTTTTTAAAAAACTTTCTAACTATCCGCCAAACTTTTGACGCTCTACCAAATAGGTGGTCAAAATTTTGTTGAAACTCTCATTAATATCAGCCGCTACATACTTAATTCGATATTGAGCACATTTAAGTTGTAATTCTGAAAAATACGCTGATACTGCGGTTTCATACGATTGTTTTATATTTTCAGCATATAAATTAATATGCTCGCCTGTTTCAACATCTACAAAACGCTTAGGACGATTACTGAAATTGAAGCCTTGTTCCTTTTCCTTATCGAAGGTGTGGAACAAAATCACTTCGTGCTTATTGTATTTTAAATGTTGCAAGGCTTCAAATAAAGCTACTTCTTCAGCATCGCTTTGAAACATATCAGTAAACAAAAAAACCAACGAACGCCGTTTTAATTTTTCAGCGATTAAATGTAAATGCGAATAGGTTTTTGTCGTCTTCTTTTCAGCAGGCTTTTGGATGGCTTCATTCAACTTTCCTAATAGCATTTGGTGATGTCGTTCGCTACCTTTTTCATTGGCGTAAAACTCATATTTATCACTATAAATACTCATTCCTATCGCATCTCGCTGTCTTTTTAACAGGTTCATGATTGCTGCGGAAGCTAAGGCTGAAAACCCTATTTTATTTAAAGAGTTGATTCCAAACTGCTTTATATTTGGATAATGCATAGAACTACTGTTATCAATAATTATATGGCATCGCAAATTGGTTTCTTCTTCGTATCTTTTTGTATAAAGTTTATCGGTTTTAGCAAATAGTTTCCAATCTATATGTTTGGTGCTTTCCCCTTGATTATAGATTTTATGCTCTGCAAATTCTGCTGAAAATCCATGAAATGGACTTTTGTGCAGGCCAGAAATAAACCCCTCCACCACTTGCTTAGCAAGCAGCTCCAGGTTTTTAAACCCAGTAATTTCGTTTATTTCCTTTTGAAGGTCCAATCTAGATGACTTTTATTTTAAAACTCCATCCACAATTCCATAAGAAACACTTTCTTCAGCATCCATCCAGTGATCACGGTTAAAATCTTTCATTACTTTTTCAAATTTCTGACCACAATTATCTGCTAAAATCTGGGCACTTAATTCTTTTGTTTTTAAAATTTCCTGAGCTGTAATTTCAATGTCACTTGCAGGTCCTCTTGTTCCACCGCTAGGCTGGTGAATCATAACTCTGGCATTAGGTTGAATATATCGTTTCCCTTTTTCTCCAGCAGAAAGTAAAATACTTCCCATAGAAGCCGCTAAACCAGTACAAATAGTCGAAACAGGACTTTTAATCTGCTTAATGGTATCATATATAGAAAACCCTGCGGTTACATACCCTCCTGGACTGTTTATATAAAGTTTAATTTCGTCTTGGTTCAAAGAATCAAAATAGAGCAAACGCTCTACCACGTGTTTGGCACTCTCATCATCTACTTGTCCCCAAAGAAACACTTTACGTTCACTTAATAGTTTGTTATCTATCCAATCTTGTACTTTATTTATTTTTTCCATAATATCTTATTTAATAGGTATAGGTATTAGTGTAAACTTACTAAAAATAAAAAAAGGCTCAGCATATTGCCAAGCCTTTTCAACTTAATTTTTCTTTTTCAAATTTCTTATTAAAGAAGCTGATCGATTGCTTCTTCATATACGTTTTTAGGTGCAACTCCTACTTGTCTTCCTACCAATTCCCCTTTATTGAAAATTAAAACGGTTGGAATATTTCGAACACCGTATTTAGCTGCAAATTCTTGGTTTGCATCTACATCAACTTTACCTACAACGGCTTTGCCATCGTAATCTTTGCTTATTTCATCAATGATTGGTCCTACCATTCTACAAGGTCCACACCAAGCAGCCCAAAAGTCTACTACTACTGGTTTGTCGCTTTTTAAAACGGTTTCGTCAAATGTTGCATCTGTTATCTCTAAAGCCATAATTTCTTTTTTTGTTGTTATGCAAAAGTAGTCATTTTTTAGGCTAAACCTTACAGCCCTAACATTACTTTATATAATAGGTTTATTGTTTTTTTTGATAGCCTCCCACATTAATTCAATCTAAAATTAACCTGTTCTTGCCTTAATTCGTCTAAAAGTTCTTTATTTATTTCAATTTTTTGAGTCCGGCTTGGCATATTTAACTTTACTTTATCCGCCATTTCATACACCAAAAAGTGGAGTTGCTTTTCTCCTTTATGAATAGTAAACAAATCTTTTAAACGGTCAATTCTATCATTTTCCAAATCCTCCAACGGCATTTGTATCGTCAATTTTTTTGAATGTTTTTCCATCACATCGTGCAATTGCAACATACTTGAATACTGAATTCGTGGCTCGCTTTTTTTGCCTGTATCCCGATTAGTCCACCCTTCTTTTATAAAAACCCGGGCGTGGATAAAAGAATTAGGCACCAAGAAGTGACGTAATTTCAAATAATCTTCGCCAAAGATTTTAAACTCATAGCTATCATCATAATCTTCCACCGTGAAAATTGCCCATCCTCTTCCAGCTTTCGATTCCCGGTGCTGTACATCGCTCACAACGCCGCCAAAACTTAGCTCTCTGTTTACAAATTTTTCAAGATCATTGAAATCTGAAACTTTACAATTGGTAAAGTATTTTATTTCCAATTTGAAATCGTCCAGCGGATGCCCCGAAATATAAACCCCAACCACATCTTTTTCTAATTTCAACTTCTTCATCGTTCCCCATTCTTCACAAGGTGGCACTTCCGGTTCAGGGATTTGCACATCACTGGCCTCC
>CAJXPE010000301.1 GCA_913057965.1 uncultured Marixanthomonas sp.
GTCGTCGGCAGCGTCAGATGTGTATAAGAGACAGGTAATAATCCAACAATCTAAACGAGGGGGGCTCAATCTTTCCTTCTTCGGAAGGACAGGTTTTTAAAATTTAGAATATACTTTGAAATAAAAAAAAAATGAATATGTTCACTACTAACTACTAACTACTAACTACTCACTACTCACTACTCACTACTCACTACTTCCTTTCTAGTATCACTCTCCACAATACCATCACGAAGGCGAATAATACGGTGGGCATGTTCAGCAATGTCCTCTTCGTGTGTAACGAGAATTACTGTATTTCCTGCTTGATGAATAGCATCAAATAAGTTCATGATCTCCACAGAAGTTTTAGAATCTAAGTTTCCGGTAGGTTCATCGGCTAAAATTATGGAAGGTTTATTAACCAAAGCTCGCCCTACAGCTACCCGCTGGCGTTGCCCTCCAGAAAGTTGGTTGGGTTTATGGTCCATACGATCTGCCAAACCTACATCGGTCAATACTTCTGCCGCACGTTCGGCTCTAGCAGACTTAGAAGCTCCAGCATAAACCATCGGAAGCGCTACATTATCTAAAGCTGTGGTTCGTGGCAATAAATTAAAGGTTTGAAAGACAAAGCCAATTTCCTTATTTCGTATTTCGGCCAGTTCATCGTCGGTAAGATTACTCACGTCAGTGCCGTTTAACTCATAAGTTCCTGAAGTAGGCGTGTCTAAGCATCCAAGCAGGTTCATCAACGTAGATTTACCCGAACCAGAAGGCCCCATCAAGGCAACATATTCACCTTTATCAATATCTAGGTCAATTCCTTTTAAAACTTTAACGATTTCTTGTCCTAGCGGAAAATCTCGTCTTATATCTCGTATTTTAATAAGTGAACCCATATTTAGTTTTTAATTAGCTTACTCTGCTTCCATAAGACGCAAAGGTAGTACACATGTTACAAACGGATGGAAAAATGTTGCTTTCGCTGTTCTTTTCTGAAAAAAACTAATCCCCATTGGAAGGTGTCCACACTGACGGTGACTCTTGGATGTTTTATAATCTCTTGCCATGCTTCAGTCATTGCTGTGTTCCAATAAATGTCATCAAATAGTAAAACGGAATCGTTGTGAATGTGTTTCAGTAGCCATTCAAAATACTGGAGGGTACTTTCTTTATTATGGTTTCCATCTATAAAAACCAAATCATACGTTTCTAATGCATTTTCTATAAAGAAATCTTTAAATAGTTGATTGTAAGCGGTAATATTTTGGAGTTCGTACTTTGTAAAATAATCTGTTGCTTTTTTTACTGTATTTGGGCAACCTTCTACCGTTTGTATTGTTGCTGTTGGATTTCCCAAAGCCATTGCGGCGGTTGCCATGCCTAAGGAAGTGCCTAATTCTAGAATATTGTTGAATTGAAAGTATTGAGTCAATCGAAAGAGCAATCGCTGCCTTTTAGGCATCATTGCAACATGTTTGGCAATAGCAGCAACTTTTCTATTATTAGTTTTGAAAACCCGAGACCCAGCACCAAAATCGGTTACTTTTATTGTTTCTGAATCAGTATGTAATGCTTTTCGATAATTTTTTAAGATGTTGTAGGCATCGTACTGTTTTTTATCATAAAAACATTGGGTAAGCAATTGATACACAAATGGTGAGTGCACTCCGTGTTGATTGGTCGATCGAAGTAAGAATGAGAAATATGATAATATGTGATGTTTCATGTTTTTAGATATGAGACATTAGATTTGAGATATAAGAGGTTTACAACCCGTGGTTTCAATACAAATTTGTAATCACTTTCGTACTTAAAATGTACTCAACCGCTTTTGATGTTGCTAAAAGGCATCTGAGGGTATTATACTGAATGGAGCCGAAGTGTTTTGAAAATGCGAGCATTATTCAATCTTTTCCGACAACTGAAACCACCTCATCTCTTTTTCCTCTATGGTATCGATAAGCTCTTGTAGTTTTAAAGATTGTTTGTCAATTTCTTCACCCTCCCAATTTTCAGTAGCGAATTTATTTTGTAACGCTTCTTTTTCTTTCTCTAGTTTTGCAATTTCCTTTTCTAGATTTCGATGTTCCTTTTGTTCGTGATAGCTTAATTTAGGTTTGGTAGTGTCTTTTTTCTGATCGATTTGTGTGGTTTCAATAGGTTTTGTTTTGGGCTCTTTTTTGGGTTTACTGTCTTCATAGGTTCGGAAATCACTATAATTTCCGGGAAAATCCTGTATTTCGCCCTTTCCTTTAAAGACAAATAAATGATCCACAATTTTATCCATAAAATACCGATCGTGAGAAACAACGATTAAACAGCCTGGAAAATCTAAAAGAAAGCTTTCTAAAACATTTAGCGTAACGATATCTAAATCGTTGGTGGGTTCATCAAGTATTAAAAAGTTTGGGTTTTTAATGAGTACTGTGCATAAATACAGTCGTTTACGCTCGCCACCACTTAATTTTTCTACATAATCATATTGCTTTTTCCGGTCGAACATGAACCGTTCCAAAAGTTGTTGTGCCGAAATTTGTCGTCCTTTTTTAAGTGGGATGTAATCGCCAAACTCTCGCACCACATCGATTACCTTTTGTTTTTCCTTTATTTTGATCCCTTTTTGAGTATAATAACCAAACTTAACCGTTTCACCAATCACCACTTTTCCGGTATCTGGTTCTTGTTTTCCAGTAAGGATGTTTAAAAAAGTAGATTTTCCTGTTCCATTTTTACCGATAATGCCCACGCGTTCCCCACGCAAAAAGTTATACTCAAAATTGGTGAAGAGTTCTTTATCATCATATGCCTGTCTCTTATACACATCTCCGAGCCCACGAGACCTCTCTACATCTCG
>CAJXPE010000302.1 GCA_913057965.1 uncultured Marixanthomonas sp.
TACTAAAGGTGTATAATCACTCGGTTTTAATATAACAGGGTTTCCAGCTGCAATTGCTGGTCCTAGTTTGTGGCAAACCAAGTTTAAAGGATCATTAAAAGGTGTAATAGCAACAACAATACCAATTGGTACTTTTATTTCGTACCCAACTCTGTCTTCTGAACCTGAAACTGCATTAAATGGAATTGTTGCACCAATTATTCTTCCTGCTTCCTCAGCAGAAAGCTGCATGGTATTTATAGCTCTAGTAACTTCTTTTCTTGCCTGAACTAATGTCTTAATCCCTTCGGTTGCAATAAGATTAGATAATACATCAAATTCTCGCTCCATTATTATAACAGCTATCTTAAGAATTGCTATTCTTTTTGACGCAGGCATTTTTCTACCAATTGCCTCACCTTTTTTTGCAAGATTAAGCGCATCCAATACATCTTGCTTGGAAGACTGAGGAACAGTTCCAATTTTATCTCCAGTAAAACTATTATAAACTGATACTGTACTTGCGTGTGTTTTTTCTATAACCATATTTAAAATTTTAACGGTTAGCTATGGATATAATATCATTATACAGTGCAAAACCTGTTTCTATTTTCCCTGCTCCTTCTCCAACAATTGTGGTATCTCCCAAAATGTTAGATGTTATTTTTAAAGCATTAGTAGCATCTGAAATACCATATAATGAATCGTTAATTGGGATAAGCTTAGGACTTACTGAACCATGTACTTTACCTTTATTATCTTTCCAAACGCTTCCAATTAGTTTCCATCTCTCATTATTTGATGATGCTTCTTTTACATCTGAAAGTGTAATTTCTGATATTCCACTAACCTTAATATCTTCTTGAATTAATTGCTCATCAAAAACAACATTTGCCAAAATCATTACTTTAGCCAACGTGTCTAAACCTTCAACATCACTTGTAGGATCTGCCTCTGCATATCCTAGTTTTTGTGCCTGTGAAAGTGCATCATTATAAGACATTCCTAATTCCATTTTAGACAGAATATAATTAGATGTTCCGTTCATAATACCACTTACAGAAGTAATATCTGAACCTAAAAGACCATTGTTTAAAACATTTATAATAGGTGTACCACTCATTACAGTTCCTTCAATTGCTAACGTTTTTCCCTTTAGTTTAGCCAAATTAAAGATGTGTTTATACCCTACAGCAAAAGGACCTTTATTAGTAGTAACAACATGTTTGTCAGAATTTAGTGCAGTTTCTATATGGGATAGTGCTGGTTGTCCTGTTTTAATATCTGTGAAACTAGCCTCAATAATGATATCTGCATTAATTTCTTGTATTGCTTTAGGAATGTCAAGTATATTTTCTGTTAATAAACTATAATCACCATTATTAGCATTTGCAAGTATATTCTGCATATTTATACCATTAGCATCGATCTTACTACCTTTCATTGTATCCAAAATTCCTACTGTTTGTATTTCTAGATTTTTAGCTAACGGTAATATCGAATTATTTCTTAAAATAATTTCAGCTAATCCTTGTGATACAACACCAAATCCTACATATACTATTTTTACCATTTGTAATTATTTAAATTCATATTTACAAGGCAAAACTATATATATATTCGATTAAAATATTTAAAAATGAATTCTATTCGGAATATAATTTTTATAATGAATTATCTGCGATAATTAAATAAACAAATATTGTAAACAAAATTAAAATCGTTAGGCAATAATTTATTTAGCATATTCTCCTACAAATTTTTAGTGGATAATTCTAAAATCTCACTTTTCCGTTTAATTTTTCCATTCCACACACTTTATGCTTCCCCCTACGTCGTCGCATAAAAAGTATTCCATTAACATTGTAGTAGAAACTTTTAGGCTAATTTTTTTTGAAGAAGCTTTGGTAACAAGTTTCGTTTTTAACAAAAGATGAGTTTGAGAAAATTATAGCAGCGGTAGAATCAAAGTCTTCATTTCAACATACAAGAACCAATGGAAGAAGAAGGTAACTCATAAACTTGGATGGTAAATACATTTAAACTCTTTCTACTTGTTGGTGGACGTAGAGAGGAAGTACTGAGTCTTAAATGGAATGATATTATCCAAGGCAATAACGGAGTGCTGTTTTTTAAATTTAGAAACCTAAAAGTTGAACGATTAGGGAATAAGAATACTCCAAAAAAGTACTCCCCAATTAACGAGGATCTGATGACGCTTTTAAAAGAAATGGGATATGATCAAATGAAAGGAAAAAATGTCAAACTCATCGACCCTGGGAATACCTATACAATTAATACCATAATGGAGAAAGTTTCTCGATCATTCAGTCATTTTAGAAAATCTGCAGGTATTGAAACTCCATTTACTCTAAAACATCTGAGAAAAACATACCTCACATGGGTATTTCATACAATGGGAAGTGACACCAGATTATTGTCATCTCACAGTTCAATGAAGGTATTAGAAAACCACTATATCAATCCACTTCTATTAAACGTAGAAGAAGAGAAACTAATGAAGATTAAAATATTTGGATAGTCGTATTTTATCTAACACAAGAGTCTAGCACGTATAACACAAATAGGGTTATATTTTTGTAACTATCTGAAAATGAAACGATAAAATTAAGTGAATTTAGGTGGTAAGGAGTGTTATGAGCCCGACGAGCTACCTACTGCTCTATCCCGCGATTTCGAGTGCAAATATACGATAGTTTTTAAGTTTTGCAAGGTTTATTTGAATATTATTTAAAAAAAGGAAGATGTTTTTAGTTCAAACACAAAACCTGCATTTA
>CAJXPE010000303.1 GCA_913057965.1 uncultured Marixanthomonas sp.
TCGGAGATGTGTATAAGAGACAGCTTTAATATCTGGGTTTTGTTCTTTCAGAAAACGTGCTGTACCAGAAATGGTTCCTCCTGTTCCGCTACAGGCTACTAAGTGTGTAATCTGTCCTTTGGTTTGGTTCCAAATTTCTGGACCCGTAGTTTTATAATGTGCTTCAATATTTAAATTGTTGAAGTACTGATTAATATACACGGAACCTTCTGTTTCTTCGTGTAATCGTTTGGCTACTTCATAATAGGAACGCGGATCGTCTGCTGGTACGTGAGCCGGGCAAACATAAACCTTAGCACCCATAGTGCGTAACATATCGATTTTATCTTTTGAAGACTTTGAACTTACCGCCAAGATACATTTGTACCCTTTTAAGATGCTCACCATGGCAATACTGAAACCTGTGTTTCCACTGGTGGTTTCAACAATGGTACTTCCGGGTTTGAGAATACCTTTTTTCTCAGCTTGTTCAATAATGTAAAGAGCAATACGGTCTTTTGAAGAATGACCGGGGTTAAATGCTTCTACTTTAGCAAAATAGTTGCCTTTCATGTTCGCCGTAATGTTATTGAGTTTTATTAATGGAGTGTTTCCTATTAATTGCAACACATTATCATGCGCCTGAATTTCTTCTTTCATAAAGGGAGTTTTCGTTAGTAAAAATCAGGTGTAATACCTTCATTTAAAAAACTAGGCAAAGTTACATTATTTTTTTTAATTACTCTTTAATCTGCTCTAAGTCCAGTATAAATGCGTAATCCATCGCTACTTCCTTTAAAGCCTCAAACCTACCGGAAGCACCACCGTGACCAGCCTCCATATTTGTTTGTAACAGAAGTTTGTTATTATCGGTCTTCATGTCCCTAAGTTTTGCTACCCACTTGGCCGGTTCCCAGTACTGTACTTGCGAGTCGTGTAGCCCAGTTGTAACCAGTAAATTAGGATATTCCTGTTTGGTAACATTATCATACGGTGAATATGATTTTATATAGGTATAATATTCTTCGTCATTTGGGTTTCCCCACTCGTCATATTCCCCTGTTGTTAATGGAATACTGTCATCTAACATTGTAGTGACCACATCTACAAATGGAACGGATGCAATTACCCCATTATATAATTCTGGAGCCATATTGACGATGGCTCCCATCAACAAGCCCCCAGCAGAACCTCCAGAAGCATATAAATGCTCGGGAGATGTGTACCCTTCTTCAATTACATATTTTGAAGCATCTACAAAATCGGTGAATGTATTTTTCTTTTTCAGCAATTTTCCGTCCTCATACCATTGTCTTCCCAGGTATTCTCCTCCACGAACATGCGCAATGGCGAAAATAAAGCCTCGATCCATTAGGCTTAAGCGCACAGTAGAAAAATAAGGATCTATTGTTGAACCGTAGGAGCCATAAGCATATAATAAAAAGGGATTGCTACCATCCTTTTTAATTCCTTTACGGGATACCAACGAAATTGGGATTTTTGTACCATCTTCGGCGGTTGCCCATATACGTTTTGATTCGTAATTATTTTTATTAAACTTTCCACCTAATACTTCAACCTCCTTTTTAACCGTTTTTTCACGCGTTTTCATATTGAAATCTACTACTGAAGCTGGTGTAATCAATGAGTTATAGCCATAACGCAAGGTATCCGTTTCAAATTCCCGGTTTTGAATGGTATAGGCGGTATAGGTTTCGTTATCAAAAGGCAAGTAATAATCATCGGTTTCGTCCCAACGCATTATACGTATTTTGTTTAAACCGTTGTTGCGTTCACTCACTACTAAATAGTCTTTAAAAATATCGATGTCTTCTAACAATACGGTTTCTCTATGCTCGATAACATCTTTCCAATTTTCTTTCCGTGTCTTCGTTTCAGGTGTTTTCATCAACTTAAAGTTGGTTGCCCCGTCTTTGTTGGTTAACACGTAAAAATCAGCTCCGAAATGTGAAATATTATATTCCAATCCTCTTTCCCGTGGTTGAAACACTTTAAATGTTCCTTCAGGATTATCCGCTTCCAGAATTTGATATTCTGAAGTTAACGTGCTATTGCTCCCAATTACCAGATATTTATCCGATTTTGTCTTATATATATAGGTAATGAACGTTTCGTCTTCTTCTGTATAAATTAACTCATCCGCAGTAGCTTCAGTTCCTCTTTTATGTCTAAAAATTTCATTGGACCGCAAGGTTTGTGGATCTTTTCGAGTGTAAAACAGCGTTTCATTATCATTAGCCCACGTAGAACCTCCTGTAGTATTTTCTATTGTTTCAGAAGAAATTTCTCCTGTTTCTAGATTTTTAATATGAAGCTTGTATTGTCTTCTACTCACCGTATCCACTCCAAAAGCAACCCATTTGTTATCTGGACTTACGTTTATTCCTCTTAAATTATAATACGAATGGTCTTTCGCCATATCATTTACATTGAACAGAATTTCTTCTTCCGCATTCAATGAACCTTTTTTACGTGAATAAATTGGATAATCATTACCGGTTTCAAAACGTGTTATGTAGTAGTAACCATTATAAAAATAAGGAACCGACTCATCATCTTCTTTAATTCGGCTTTTCATCTCTTCAAAAAGATCTTTTTGAAACGCTTTGGTATGCTCCGTCATCTTCTCGTAATACTCATTTTCACGTTCTAGGTAATCAATCACCTCTTCATCTGTCTCTTATACACATCTCCGAGCCCACGAGACCTCTCTACATCTCG
>CAJXPE010000304.1 GCA_913057965.1 uncultured Marixanthomonas sp.
CGAGATGTAGAGAGGTCTCGTGGGCTCGGAGATGTGTATAAGAGACAGCAATATCGGTACCCCAGTGGTGGCGAGATGTTCCGGGAATAGTAGAATATTCAATTATTTTTTCAATTGCTTCTGAAGGAGAAAGGTCTTGTTGGGTATAGCGATTGTATTTGCCTTCAAAAATTTGTTTTTGCCGTTCAAAACTTCGATAAGCAGAAACTACTTCAATGGAAATATCTTCTTTTGCAGCTGCTTCTTTCATTTTTAAAAATGACTTTTTGGCTTCTTTATGCATTTTAGACGTATAGCTATCACCCACAATATCTGGATTGCCTTTTCCTAATAGTTGATCAAGCGTAAATTGTTGTTGAATGGGAGTGAAAGATAAATGCGGCAAAATAGCCAACGCTGTTGCTGAAAGTATCGAGGTTTTTATAAATTGTTTTCGCTTCATTTGGTATATTCGAGGTTTATTTAAAAGTACTATAATTATAAAACTTATGAAGCTCTCTTTTGGTATAATTCCCCCTTCTGAAATTTTAATTATTATTCCTTTCTTGCAAAAGTTAGAAGAAAATACCGTTCCAGAATCAGTTTCACGAAAACGCGTTTTGGCAATGGCTCAAGAAAATTATGAGTGTTTGGGTATCTACGATTCAGAAAAATTGATAGGTATTTGCGGGCTTTGGTTTCAAACGAGACATTATGCTGGTAAAAGCATGGAGTTGGATCATGTGTATATTGATGATGATTACAGAAGTAAAGGCGTAGGAAAAGAACTAATGACCTTTGTAACGCAATATGCCAATAAAAAAGAGTGTAATTGGGTGGAACTTAACACCTATGTGCACAATTTCTTATCGCATAAATTTTACTATAACCAAGGGTTTGTAGCCAAAGGTTATCATTTTGTAAAAGAACTTTAACGATATGTTGTTTTAAAGCGTAACCTGGCTAAGCGAAGTTGAAGTTTCTATCTCCACAGGTTCTTTACCTTTCTTAAAAATACGGGCACTGTGTTCTCCTTTTAAAATTATGGAACTACCATTAACTCGTAACCAGCTTCCTTCCCGTAAGCCTATAACCGGAATATCGTTTTGAGTATGAAACTCTTTGATACGGGTTTCTCGGGTTTCTCCCATATGTTTACTAGAGGGATCTGGATCTAAATAATGTGGGTTAATATTAAAGGGTAGAGCTCCTAAAGTTTTAAAGGAAGGAGGATATACAATAGGCATATCGTTTGAGGTTCGCATACTTACACCACAAATATTACTCCCCGCACTAGTGCCTAAATACGGTGTTCCTTTAAATATAGCTTCTCGCAGGGGTTGCATAACTTGGTTTTTATATAACCTACTTACCAAAACAAATGTATTGCCACCACCCGTAAAAATACCGGTTGCATTTTGTATCGCTTTTATGGGGTCTTTAAAAGTATGAATGCCGACTACATTTTTATTTAATTTTTTAAAAGCTTCGGCAGCTTTTTCAGTATATTCATCGTGTGAGATGCCACCAGGTCTCGCGTAGGGAATAAAAAGAATTTCATCCGTTTCAGAAAAAAGCTCTGTTAAGGCTTCGGTTAAATAGTCTAAATAGTTTCCATTAAAAATAGTTGAGGTACTAGCTGCAATGAGATTTTTCATAGGTTGTCATCAAAATTATATGATAAATTTAACAAACGTAATATAAAAAACAGCGTCTTTATATTGTAATTTAACTAACCATGCGTACCAAACTAACCATACTGCTTATATTATTTCCTCTTTTGTTGATGGCTCAAGATGTGGATAGAGTTGTTGTTGAGGGAATTATAACTGCTCCAGCCAGTGAAGATGTAGAGGGGGTTAGTATTTATAATAAATCTACTCAAAAAGGGACAGTCACCAATGAAGATGGAGAATTTAAACTTAACGTTGGTGTAAACGATCGGGTGTTGGTTACTGCATTACAATTTCAAAGTTTTACGATTATAGTGGATACAGGAGTGATAGATTCTAATACTATGAGAATTTATTTAAATCCTGCGGTAAACCAATTAGAAGAAGTGATTGTAAGGCCTTATGATCTTTCAGGAAATATTAAAGCTGATGTTAATAGGGTAAAAACATACACATTTACACCGGTAATGGATCTTTCGTACGAAGCACTTAATTTTAAATATACTTTTAGGCCTGATGCACTCACTAAAGTTGACGGCAATGCAGCCGAAGCCTCTTTAAATAACGAGGGAATGAAAAACGGAGCAAATATATTAGGGATTATAGGGTTATTGTTTCCAAAGAACATGAAAATTGATCTAGTTAAAAATAAAAGTATTGAAGATAGAGTGCAAATTTCTAGAGCTCTTCGACAGCGGTTTAGCAATGCCTACATTATTGAAACATTTGATGTTCCTAAGGAAAAGGCAAACGATTTTCTCTACTTTGCAGAAGAAGGTGGTTTAAACCAGTTGATGTTTAAAGCTGAAAATGAGATGGAACTATTAGAATATATGTTTCGTCAAAGTAAAATATATAAAGAACTACGTGAAGAAAAATAAACTACTATTTCTGTTTTTTTGTATTTGTGTAATCTGTGAGAGTTATTCGCAACGGGAGCAATTGCAGGGCACAGTTACCAATAAAATAGATGTTGAAGGTATTCATGTTTTAAATATATCCTGTCTCTTATACACATCTCCGAGCCCACGAGACCTCTCTACATCTC
>CAJXPE010000305.1 GCA_913057965.1 uncultured Marixanthomonas sp.
CTACACGTAAGGAGTCGTCGGCAGCGTCAGATGTGTATAAGAGACAGGTCTTCTAATACATCCATTCGGCTCATAGGTGCGCGCATCATAGTGGCCGCTAATGGTGTTGGGATTCCTTTTTCGTTTAAAGCTGAAACCAATGCTTCTCCAATTCCCAACTTGGTTAATACTTCGTCGGTTTTATAATAATCGGATAACGGATAATTTTCTGCTGTTAATTTAATGGCTTTTCGGTCTTTAGCCGTAAAAGCGCGAAGTGCATGTTGTACTTTTAATCCTAACTGACTTAAAACCGCATCGGGCACATCGGTAGGGTTTTGGGTAACAAAATACAGCCCTACACCTTTGGAGCGGATGAGCTTTACAATGCTTTCAATTTGGTCTAACAAAGCATCACTTGCTTCTTTAAATAGTAAGTGTGCTTCATCTATAAAAATAACCAACTCGGGTCTGCCGCTATCACCTTGTTCAGGGAACGTGGTGTATATTTCGGCTAATAAACTCAGCATAAACGTTGAAAAAAGCTTGGGACGGTCTTGAATATCGGTCAAACGTACAATGTTAATGTAGCCCATTCCGTTTTTGTCTATTCGTAGCAGATCATCTGTGTTAAAAGATTTTTCGCCGAAAAATAAATCGCCTCCTTGTTGTTCTAGTTCTATAATTCGTCGTAAAATAGCTCCTGTCGAGGCAGTAGAAATGCGGCCATATTCTTCAGAAAACTCTTCTTTTCCTTCTTCGGTAGTATATTGTAATATTTTTTTAAAATCCTTTAAATCTAACAGCGGAAGTTTATTATCGTCACAATACTTAAATATAACTGAAATAATCCCCGCTTGGGTCTCGCTTACATTTAAAATACGGGATAACAGCACGGGGCCAAACTCACTTACGGTAGCACGAAGACGAACTCCGTTTTGCTCCGAAAGTGTCATAATTTCAACTGGAAACTTTTTAGGGGTAAAAGGGATTCCAATTTTTTCGTGGCGTTCATCAATTTTAGCGTGACCAGGACTGGGTTTAGCGATTCCGCTGAGGTCGCCTTTCATATCCATTAGCAACACCGGAACTCCTTTTTCTGAAAGGTTCTCGGCTAATACTTGTAACGACTTTGTTTTACCCGTTCCCGTCGCTCCGGCAATAAGACCGTGACGGTTCATAGTTTTTAGTGGAATCTTAACCAAGGCATTGGTGAGTGTTTCGCCTTCTAACATGGCAGCGCCTAGGGTGATAGATTCACCTTTGGTAGTATATCCTTTTTCAATATGGTTAAAAAAAGCCTGTTTATCTGCCATCGTTTAAATTTTCGATAAAAATAGCAATTGTAAGCAAGCTTCTGAAATATTATTTTAATAACTATTTAAATTAATACTAAAAAGCATACGGCTTTCCATAAACTGCCAACTATAAATTGTAATTTTGCAGTCTATGCAGACAGAGATTCAAGAACGGGTTAATAAAGGAGAAATGCTTCCGTTAATGGAAGAGTTTTATACCATCCAAGGAGAAGGATTCCATAAAGGAACAGCGGCTTATTTTATTCGAATAGGTGGCTGCGATGTAGGATGCCATTGGTGTGATGTAAAAGAAAGTTGGAACGCCGACATTCATCCACCTACCGAAATCAATCAAATTGTTGACAATGCTGACAAATACAGTAAAACAATTGTAGTAACCGGCGGTGAACCCCTTACGTGGGATATGGGGCCTTTAACCCAAAAGTTGAAAGAAAAAGGCATGCAAATTCATATTGAAACTTCTGGAGCATATAAGCTTACTGGAATATGGGATTGGATTTGTCTTTCTCCAAAAAAAATAAAACTTCCAACCCCAGAAGTATATGAAAAAGCGCACGAACTAAAAGTAATAATCTACAACAAAAACGACTTTAAGTTTGCAGAAGAGCAAGCAGAGAAAGTAAACAATAATTGTATTCTATATCTACAGCCTGAATGGAGCAAACGTGATACTATGATGCCAAAAATTGTGGATTATGTAATGAAAAATCCAAAATGGAAAGTGTCATTACAAACCCACAAATACTTAAATATTCCGTAAAGCCTTAGATGCTTAATTTACTTTGTTAAAAGGGATTTCTACATATGTTTTATCCCATCCAATCATAAGAGTGGTGCCTTCGGTTTCAGGTCTAAAAACCATCGATAGTGACTCTGCAGGAGCAGCAGCCTTTCTTACAGGCGTGTCCATTCGTACAACATCATTTTCTTTGTTGTAAATAGTACCCCAAACATTGGTGTTTTTGTTGATGATTACGGTCCACATATCTTCTTCAGGAATAGTGTATATAGTATAAGTTCCGGGTTGTAATACTGTGCTATTAACTTTTAAAGGCTCATATATGGTCAATTCGGTAGCTTCATTTGCTCCAGTACGCCATACTTTTCCATAAGGAACTAATTCCCCAAAAATTTCACGTCCCTTTTTTTGTGGTCTACTGTAGATAACACGGGCAATAGGAGGCGTGTTTCTGTCGGCACGAGCCATGGCTAAATCCATAGGGCTAGTATCCATCTTAGGAAAAGTTTGTGATTGCACAGTGTTTGTGCTAAAAGCGGTGATAGCTGTGAAAAGTAATATGGTAAATAATGATTTCATAAATTTATTTTGTTTTAAAGATAACTTCTGAAAAATTAAATTCTTATAATTTTTTCTAAAAGTTCTATTTTTCGTCGG
>CAJXPE010000306.1 GCA_913057965.1 uncultured Marixanthomonas sp.
CGCCCAACAGCGGCTATGCGCCAGGCGGGAAACCCGTCTTCGGTTGACAGATTACGGATGCGAGAAATGCTCGTTTTCAAAAGAACAATTCCGGGTAAAAGCCCCGCCCGGCGCATAGCCGCGGAACGTTACCCAACATTTGAAAACCGTCACGAAAAATAACATCGAACAAAATTTAAAAGAAGCCACTTCTTCTCTATTAGAATTGGCGAGAAATTCTTGTTGGAATAAAATTTCAGACAATACGAGTTACATTATTTCGGAAATAAAAAATGATGTGCCGAATCGAACTGAACGAAAAAAAGCGAATGATAAAAAGAAACCCAAACCGCTCGAAAAAATAACGACTGAATTAAAAGCGTTTTATGAAAATCTGTACGATATAAACTTGTACATATTTAAAAGCGAAAAGGAAAGTACAATAATTGAAATTCAATACTATCCGAAATCATCACTCGAATCTGACTTTTATGAAACTGTAAAAAGCAATGAACCAATGTTACATTGTAAAATCGGACTTCCACATTATCGGAAAAATGATACTGAAAAATTTGATGTGAATTGGGAATTGGGCGGAATTCGACACGAATGGAATAATTTTTTGGGTAAAATACGATTCAAAATTTATGAATATAAATATCTGAAAAGAAAAAGAATGCGAAATAAAAACGTTGGGTAACACCGTGTATAATTAATTGCTAGGTTCTTCCCTACTTGCGAAAATTCCTGCGGAATTTTCTCTGGTTCGTGAAAGTTTGCTAAATTAGCTACCAAACCACGCAACTAACCATACACAAAACCGTTAGGCAACATTTGAACAAAACCGATGGAAGAAACAATAAATTTGGGAAAATCAAAAAACGGAAAGATTGAGTTTCTTCAAGAATTATCTAAAGAACAAATTGAACTTTATGACAAATCTTCAAAAGAATTAATCGAAATAAATAAAACGACTTGGCCATTTTTAATTGCTAAACAAAATTACTTTCTTTTTATGGAAGAAACTTTAGAGGATTTTAAAAACGTCAATTTTGCTGAAGAAGTTGCTTGGGAATTTATGCAAGAAAAAACTATACAATCGAATCGTCGATTATTTAACTTTTTAGGTTCTTTTGCCTCTTATGTTGACCATACAAAAACTTATTTATCAAGAAAATTTGGAAAAGATTCCGAAGAACTGGCTGAGTTTAAAAAGGAAACATCTTTTCATTTTGACAACACATTTGGTTATCGTTTCTTTTGCAAATTAAGAGATTATACAATTCATTGTGGAATGCCAATGGGAAATATCTCTGCTACAGCAACACGGAACGAAAAAAGAAAAGTATATGAGAATTCTGTAACACTTAAATTCGGCAAAAACGAGCTATTAGAAAAGTTTTCGACTAAAAAATGGGGGATTATTGTAGGTCCTGAATTGGAAAAAAAGGAGGAATTCTTTAGCGTTTCAAATTTAGTTTATGATACTATGATATGTATTCAAAAGTTAAATGAAAAACTTGATAAATTCAATAAAAAATTAATAGACGAGGCAACCGAAAATATTGTAAAGGCTTTAGAAATAAACTCTGATTGGGACGAAAGTTATTGTTTGCTCCTCTGGAAAGAGATAAGCGGAGAAAAAAGCGTCCAAATTTCACAAATACCATTTCACTTAATGCGAACGAAAAAAAACGTTGCCTAACACCGTATAAAATTAATTGCTAGTTCTGGCTTGCTTACGAAAATCCTCGCGGATTTTCTATTCAGTTTTTATTTGCTAAATTAGGTGCTTAAAACACGCAACAAACCATATACAAACACGTTGGCATTAATAATGACCCGTCCTGAATATAGGCTACATAATTTAACAGAATTATGTATAAAAATGACAGAATAACCAGACGTTACAGCGAACCCTTCAAATTAAAAATTTTAGCCGAACTTAGTACTGGAAAGTACAATAAGTATCAACTAGGTAAACTCTATGGAATTGCTCCTACCACCATTAATGAATGGATTAGAAAATATGACCGTAAAGACCTTATGAACACAAGAGTTATGGTAGAAACTAATGATGAAATATCACGCATCAAAGCACTTCAAAAAGAGATGGGTATTATAAATACAAAAACAGCGCTGATAAACGTATTATAATAGAGTAGAAAATCATTCATATTGTTAAAAAAAGACGCAAATCCTTACCTAGAGAAGGAGTTCGAAAGTTGATCAAAT
Organism: uncultured Marixanthomonas sp.; assembly: GCA_913057965.1. Taxonomy (GTDB): domain Bacteria; phylum Bacteroidota; class Bacteroidia; order Flavobacteriales; family Flavobacteriaceae; genus Marixanthomonas. The sequence continues at coordinate 2,215 of CAJXPE010000306.1, forward strand.
CCTTAAACATGGAATTTGAAAAACAAAATCTAAAAGTAGGTAGAGACACCTTATTTAAAATACTTAGGAAGCATCATATGCTTACGCTAAGGAAGAAATACAGTTGCAGAACTACGAATTCTTATCACCGTTTTTATAAGTATAAAAATAGGATTAAAAACATGAAAATTACAAAACCAAATCAAGTATGGGCATCAGACATCACCTATATAAGAACTTTAAATGGTTTCTGTTATCTAGCACTTATTACAGACATGTATTCAAGGAAAATTGTAGGATACGATCTGAGTGATAGTTTAGAACTAAAAGGATGTGTGAGGGCGCTAAACAAAGCGCTATATCAAGTCAAAAACAGTAAAGGACTAATTCATCATTCGGACAGAGGAATTCAGTACTGCAGCAATGTATATACTGTCTCTTATACACATCTCCGAGCCCACGAGACCTCTCTACATCTCG
>CAJXPE010000307.1 GCA_913057965.1 uncultured Marixanthomonas sp.
GTACAGCGTAATTTCCGTGTTTCATCCGTCCGGCAGCGTTGATTCTTGGACCTATGATAAAAACCACATCGGTAATCGTGAGCGTTTCTTTTTTTACTTGTTCTAAAATAGCCTTAAACCCAACTCTGGGATTGCTGTTAATGACTTTTAATCCATAATACGCCAATACTCTATTTTCTCCGGTTATAGGAACAATATCGGCACCAATCGCTGTGGCCACCAAATCTAAATACAATAACAAATCGTCGATTTGTAGTCCTCTTTTTTCTGAAAGGGCCTGAATTAATTTAAAACCCACGCCACAACCACATAACTCTTTATAAGGATATTCACAATCCTCACGTTTGGGATCAAGCACGGCAACTGCCTTGGGTAATTCGGCTCCCGGACGGTGATGGTCGCAAATAATAAAATCGATTTCTTTTTCTGATGCATATCCTACTTTCTCAATGGCTTTTATGCCACAGTCTAATGCAATAATTAATGAAAAGCCGTTGTCTTCTGCAAAATCAATTCCTTTGTATGAAACGCCATAGCCTTCGTCATAACGATCTGGAATATACGTAGCCACATTGGGATAATAACTCTTTAAATACGAAGAAAGTAACGCAACACTGGTTGTGCCGTCCACATCATAATCACCGTACACTAAAATGTTTTCTTCAGCAGCGATAGCTTGTTCAATTCTCGCTACCGCTTTGTCCATGTCTTTCATCAAAAATGGATCGTGAAGATCGCTCAATTGTGGACGGAAGAAATGTTTCGCTTCATCGAAGGTTTCAATTCCACGCTGAACCAATAACGTGGCAATAATGGAATCCACGCCTAATTCCTTTGAAAGACGATTGACAGTTTCTTTAGAAGGTTTTGGTTGTAAGGTCCAGCGCATAAAATGAATTCTATTTTAGAGGGAGAAACGTAAAATTAATCATTTCAGATTAAAATTATTCTACTAAATGAATTTCAATTTTGTAATTTCATAGCCTAATTATTTTAAAACTCAAACATGCCATTAGTAACCCCTTTACCTTCAGATCACAACAAAGAGACTCAAGAACTAGCCGAATTTTTTAATGAAACCCTCGGTTTTTGTCCCAACAGCGTATTGACCATGCAACGCAGACCGGCCATTAGTAAAGCGTTTATAAACCTTAACAAAGCCGTTATGGCCAATGAAGGTCGTGTCACGTCAGCGTTAAAACGGATGATTGCGTGGGTAAGTAGTAATGCAACGGGCTGTCGATATTGTCAAGCACATGCCATTAGAGCTGCAGAACGTTATGGCGCCGAGCAAGAACAACTGGATAACATTTGGGAATACAGAACACACGCTGCTTTTTCTGAGGCAGAACGAGCTGCTTTAGACTTTTCATTAGCTGCTTCGCAAGTACCAAATGCAGTAACTGAAGATATTGAAAAACGCTTACACGAACATTGGGATGATGGCGAAATTGTGGAAATGTTAGGCGTTATTTCGTTATTTGGGTACTTAAACCGTTGGAACGATTCTATGGGAACTTCAATTGAAGAAGGTGCTGTAGAAAGTGGTGAACAATATTTAGGGAAACACGGTTGGAATAAAGGAAAGCACGTTTAAAAAACTTATTTCTGCCCCTCCACAACTACTACTAATTCCCCTTTGGGTGGTTTAGAGGTAAAATGTTGCAATACTTCCTCAACAGTACCTCGAATGGTTTCTTCGTGCAATTTTGTTATTTCACGAGATACGGAAATCCGTCTTTCAGCACCGAAGTATTCACTAAAATGAGTCAGGGTTTTAACTAGCTTGTGAGGTGACTCATAGAAAATCATGGTTCGGGTTTCTTCTGCTAATAATTTTAAGCGGGTTTGTCGTCCTTTTTTAACGGGTAAAAAGCCTTCAAATACAAATTTATCATTCGGCAGTCCGCTATTTACCAAGGCAGGGACAAAGGCTGTAGCACCAGGAAGGCAATCTACTTCAAGTCCGGCTTCTACACAGGCTCTTGTCAATAAAAACCCGGGATCGCTTATGGCAGGTGTTCCGGCGTCGCTAATTAACGCAATAGTTTCACCATTTTTAATTCTGTTCACAATGCCTTCCACTTTTTTGTGTTCGTTATGCATATGGTGCGAGTGCATATGGGTGTCAATGCCGTAATATTTAAGAAGTTTTCCGCTGGTGCGGGTATCTTCAGCTAAGATAAGATCGGCTTCTTTTAACACTTCAACTGCACGAAAGGTAATGTCTTTTAAGTTTCCAATTGGGGTTGGAACGAGATAGAGTTTTCCCATAAAAATTGAAAAGGACTTAGTTAAAGTTTTTCTCCACTACCGTCATAAAACGGTCGGCATATTCGTCTTTATTTAACCAGTAGTTATAATCGGGTTTTATTTTTCCTTTGATGAATGCTTCAGCTTCATCATACGTTTTCATCGTATTGATTTGCGATAACACACGGGTATAATCGTTTGCGTCGTCATTAAACAAGTGTTTAATAAATGCTAACCGATCATTTAATCCTATTTGCAAGCCTTTGTTTACCGATTCGTTTAACGACCGTTGTCTGGCTTCTTTCGTATTGGCAAGCTCTGCTACTTTAACGGTATTAGTGGGTTTTTGAGGTTTTTGCCCATTGTCTTGCTGTTTTTCATCACTCGGTTTACGCTCAAAAGTTGGCATTTGCTGATA
>CAJXPE010000308.1 GCA_913057965.1 uncultured Marixanthomonas sp.
GAGATGTAGAGAGGTCTCGTGGGCTCGGAGATGTGTATAAGAGACAGATTCAGGGCAGAAGCAACCATTAAAGCAGTTCTTTCTCCAAAATCCTCTTCGTTTATTTTATGTCCGTTTTCTAAAAGAAAGTTAATCTGATTTTTGTCCTTAAACGCTGTTGCTTGTGGTAAATTTTTTCCTGTTATTCCATTTACTTTGCAAATCTCTACTAACTTATTTAAATCAGTTTTTTTTCCAAATGGTGGAATGTGTTTTTCCTTTCCATTTTCTACTAAACTGTAATAAAATATTTTCCAAGAAATGTCATATGGATTAAGTTCAAAAATCAAGTTTTCGTCTTTAGAAATAAACTCGAGTGCTTTGTCCCATTGTTCATTAAATATCGAATTTTCAAATTTTTCCATTTCGTTTTTACATTACTGGCAACGTTTAGTCTATGAAGCGTAGCGCCCGAATGGGAGCTATGATTTTATAAACAGTGTTATGAGCTTTTTTACATTCTTCATTGTCACTGGAAAATTGTCCATGCTTAAGTCTCTTATCTCCATTCCAAGGCCCCTTATTTAGTTGTATATTTGTAGTGTAACAAAAATAAGTCAAAATGAAATTTAAAAGTTTAATCAAATTAAGTAGCTTAGTTCTAATGCTAGGGATAACAATTCAAACATTTTCTCAATCTAAAAAAAATAAAATTATGGACAACACAAAAAATGAAAACATCGGATTATTAGTAACCATGAAAGCGAAAGAAGGTAAGGAGCAAGAAGTGAAAGAGTTTCTTCTAGGTGGTTTATCATTGGTAAATGCAGAACCAAAAACTGAATCTTGGTTTGCATTTCAAATAGATGAACAAACTTTCGGAATTTATGACACATTTGAAGCTGAAGAAGGCAGACAGGCACACTTAAAAGGAGAAGTGGCAAAAGCCTTATTGGCCAATGCTGGAGATCTTTTAGAAGGTTTTGATCCTAGCAGAGACATTAAGACCGTTGATGTTCAAGCAAGTAATCATAAAGTGGGTAATCAGAATAAGGGATTGTTGGTGATTATGAAAGCCAAAGAAGGAAAGACATCTGCAGTGGAGGATTTCTTACAAGCGGGCAAGTCATTGGTAAGTTCTGAGCCTGCAACTTTATCTTGGTATGCTTTTAAAATCAATGAAGAAACCTATGCCATTTTCGATACGTTTGCAGATGACGCTGGCAGAGATGCTCATTTAACAGGGAAAGTAGCAGCAGCGTTGATGGAGAATGCGCCTGTAATTTTGAAAGGCTTTGATGCTTCAGCAATTCAAAAAATTAACATTCTAGCTTCAAAATAAATATTTGATTTAAGAAAGGAGTGCTTTTGGCACTCCTTTCTTTTTAAATTTGAATGAGCTAAAAAATAAATTTAGTATGGCCCAAATAATTATAGACAAACAAAACGGGGAACTTGCGTTTAGATTAGAAGAGTTCAACGACCTAAGCCAGTTTGATCATTTACAAAGAAGAAATTATTATTCTATCGTTTTGTTATGTGGAATTAGCTATGAACTAAGCGTTGATTTTCAAAGTTTTGAATTGCAAGGAAATCAAATGATTTGTTTGGCTCCGTATCAACCTTTCATGATACGTTCTGAAGAAAAGTGTCAGGGTTATTTATTGAATTTTCATCCCGATTTTTTTTGTACATATAGACATCAAAACGAAATAGAGACCGAGGGATTCCTTTTTAATAATTTCCATGGATTACCCTATTTTACTGTAAATGAGCAAAGCCTATTTCTTAATTTGATTGATCAAATTTCGAAAGAGATGGACAAAGACTCAATCGCTCAGCATGAAGTTCTTGTGGCATTTTTAAAAGTGTTTTTAATAGAAGCGGTCAGACATAAGAAACAATTTGATCAACAATTAACTCCCAGAACGTCAGATTCAAAAACAGAAATTTTACAAAATTTAGTCGATGCAATTGAGAGTAATTATTGCAAACTCCATTCTCCCCAAGAATACGCAGATGAACTAAGTGTAAGTCCTAAAACTTTAGCCGGTATCGTCAAGAAATATCTCAATCAAACGACTTCATCCTTAATTTCAAATAGGATCATTATTGAGGCGAAACGAGAACTTTATCTAACTTCTAAACCAGTGAAACAAGTTGCTGCTTTTTTAGGTTATGACGATGAATTCTATTTCAGTCGTTTTTTTAAAAAGAAGGTAGGAGTATCACCTGATATTTATCGTAAGACAGTTGGTTTTGCTAAACTAGAGTCAAATTAATTGCTCATAACGGTCTCGGCTATGAGTAGTTGCGTGTTTTAGCACTTAACTTTGCAAGTACACACCAAACTGAAAATCCGCGAGGATTTTCAGAAGTAGGCGAGAACAAGCAATTACTTATAGCCATTGTTGTAGCTAGTTGTTTTTTATAGCTTGAATAGATTGTTTTATCCAATCTTCGTCATAATTTAATTTCACATCAGGATTTATTCCTATTACCTCATATTTCCATTGTGTACTATATCTTGTTGTAGAACACGATAATCCAAAGTTGTAATGAGGTGTATAAACTGTGAAAATATTGCCATATCCAACAAAACCACCAGAGTTGTCTCCCAACAGGATTGTTTTGTCAGAAAATTTAGACTCTGTCTCTTATACACATCTCCGAGCCCACGAGACCTCTCTAC
>CAJXPE010000309.1 GCA_913057965.1 uncultured Marixanthomonas sp.
GCAGCGTCAGATGTGTATAAGAGACAGGTATTTGGCACCCCCTATTGTAGGTACATTTTTCTTAGGTTTATTTTGGAAGCGTTCTAACGAAAAAGGTGCTTTTGCCGGTTTGATGTCTGGTTTGTTATTAGCAGCCATTATTATGATATCAAAGTATGTGCTTGATGTGGAAATTAGTATGCATTTCCTTCTTTTAGCCCCAATCATCCTCCTTCTAAGCGTCGCTGTTAACGTAATCGTTAGTATTTTCTCTCATTTGCCTGATGAACAGAAAGTCAAGCAAAATACATGGACGTTAGAAATTTGGAAACAAGAGACGGAAGAGCTTAAAAATGTGGTATGGTATAAAAATTTTAGAGTATTATCCTTACTGCTGGTGATGGCTTGTTTCACGATGTACTTTATTTTTTATTAAATAAAATAATAATAGAATGAGGACAATAATAATTATCTGACGAGTAGCTTTTATATTTTGCATCTTTCCAAGGACTACTTAATAATACAAAAGAACAGCCTAGCTTATTTTTTGTATTGGTTGATGATCAATCTTGTGATGCCTTAGGAATTTATGTTCATTACCTTTTCTTACAAACGCTTATTATGGAGTGTTTTATTAATAGAAGTGAAAAAAAAAGCCAATATAATAAGCTTTATAAAGTTGTAGATTAAGGTTATTATATCTAAATTAGTTATTAATTTTTTATTAAATGTTGATAAATATTGTGATGGCATTTACGAATAGGTTTTTAAAGTTGTTTGTAGTTTTATTTGTTTCACATTCACTGAATGCACAGGCTTATCAAGTAAAACACCTTAGTATTGAAGACGGTTTGAGCAATGGTACAGTGAATGCCTTTGCAACAGATTCGTTGGGATATATGTGGCTTGGTACCTCTATAGGATTAAACAGGTATTCGGGGTATGAAATAAAGCAGTATTCCATATCCGATTTTTCAAACACTAAAAACAATAATATTAAAGAGGTCATTAACTATAATGGAGAACTCTATATTGTTGGCCGTGATGGCGTTCTTTTAAAATATAGATATCGCCAGAATGACTTTGTTGAATTATTTTATCAGCCTACTTTTCAGTTTATATCTGCTTGTGTAATAGATAATAAAATCATTTTTGGATTGGCCCAAGGTCTCCTAATGTACGATCTAGATAAAAAAAAATTAGGGGAGGTTATGTATTCTGACTTTACATTCAACCGCCGTTTAATCGTTCAGGAACAATCTGTATATTCGGCGACCTCAAAAGGTGTTGTTGTGTTCGATTATGAACAAGGAAACTTGAATGTAGTTGATACACTGCTGAGCGATAAGGATATTACAGCACTTTCTATTGACGATAAAAATAGAGTTTGGATAGGGACAGAAAGAGATGGCCTTTTTGTTAAGGACAATGATAAAACAATCCTTGTTCCATTATTTAATTCATCACTAAAAACATATTCAGTTCGGGATATAGCGTTTAACGCTAATAAAGATGCCATAATTGCTGTGGATAGATTAGGCTTGTACGTTGTAGATAAATCGCTGAAGGTTCGGCATCATTTTATGAATGATCCAGACCAAAAAAATACGTTAAGACAAAATAATATAAATCGAATATTTATAGATAAAACAGACGTTTATTGGCTTGCGGTTGGTGAAATCGGTGTTGATTTACTTTATTCAAAAGACAATCCTTTCGATAATATTTCGCATGTTTTAAATGAGAAAAATAGTATCCATAATAATATCATACGAAGTATTTATGAAGATGAGAAGAAGAATTTGTGGTTTGGAACAGAGGATGGTGTTGGCAGACGTAGTAAAGATGGAACGTGGTCGCATTTTAATAAATCCCTGAAACTAGAAAAAACATCTGTTTTAAGTATTAATGAATATCAAGGAGAATTGATATTCGGTACCTACGGAGAAGGGCTGTTGACTATAAATAGCGCATCGGGCGATGTAACTGAGTTATTAAAAAATCAGCAAAAGAAACTGAATCTTATCTTTTCCACTTTTACAAAAGACGATGAGCTTTGGGTTGGGGGCAACGATGGGCCTTTGAGCTTGTATAATAAAGGTGAGTTTGTTCAGCGATTTCCCAGTGGAATAATAAAGTGTATACTTGAAGGAGCTGATGATTTTATGTATGTTGCCTCGGCTGCAGGAGTTTATCGTCTAAACAAACGGAATTATAGTTTTCAAAAACTAGAGGATCCTCAATATCTTAATCAAAATGTTTTAGGCAGTGCTCATGCCTTATATCTAGATTCAAACCAGAAAATATTATGGATTGGTAATGATGCAGGTATTCATAGTTATGATTTAAAGGAGAATGAGTTTAAGCACTATGATTCACAAGATGCAAGAAAGTTAGGAATCGTATATTCTATTCAGCAAGATAATGATGGTTTCCTTTGGATGGGAACTTCTACAGGTTTGTGGCGATTTAACTTGCAAGACTCCTTTTTTAGGCAATATGGTCAAGAAGAGGGCTTGGAGGCTAATGAATTTGGTTTTGGTGCATCGACTAAACTAAGGGATGGAAGGTTGGCTTTTGGTGGTCCTGATGGAGCAGTTATTTTTGATCCGGAGGAACTAGAGCAGGATGCGTTTGCATCAAACTTGTTTGTAAGTGATTTTAAAATAAATGGAGTTCAGT
>CAJXPE010000310.1 GCA_913057965.1 uncultured Marixanthomonas sp.
ATTAATAAGTATATTTCGAAAAAATATAAAATAGTTATGAGTTTATTATCTAAAATAGGATTGGGTACCATTTTGTTTGTAGTTGCTGGTTTGTCGATCAATGCAGTACAAGATCCGTCGAAAAATGAAGCGGTACAAAACCCACCCACCAATGAAAAATTGGAAGAAAGTTTAGTGAATGATTATAATGTGTACGCCCTCCCAATTCCTGAAACAATGGATTTTGCCGGAGAGCCTGTTCCTTTAAACGAACCGGACATTAGAGAGCGTTTTGATCGAGAACTGCTGGTCAACACGTATTGGCAATCTAATGGATTATTAATTATCAAACGTGCCAATAAGTATTTCCCCATTATTGAACCTATGCTAAAAAAATATGGGTTGCCAGATGACTTTAAGTATTTAGCAGTTGCCGAAAGTGGACTGATGAATAATAGTTCTCCTGCTGGAGCTGCGGGATTTTGGCATTTTTTAAGTAGCACAGGACGCGAATACGGTCTGGAAATCAATGATTATGTAGATGAGCGCTATAATCTTGAATTAGCGACTAAAGTGGCTGCAGAATACCTTAAAAAGTCTAAAGAACGCTTCGGAAGTTGGACGTTGGCAGCAGCGGCTTACAATGCAGGTAATTATGGCGTAAGTAAACAAATAGACCGTCAAAAAGCAGATAATGATTATTATGATGTGCTTTTGAATGATGAAACAAGCCGTTATGTGTTTCGGATTTTAGCATTCAAACAAATCCTATCGAACCCTAAAAAATATGGCTTCAACTTTAGAGAAAAAGATTTATACCACCCCATTCCAACAACTAAAGTGAAAGTGGATACTGCTGTAACTGACTTTCCTGCTTTTGCAAAGAAATTTGGGATTAATTATAAGATATTAAAAATACATAATCCTTGGTTGCGTGAAACCTATCTTAAAAACGCCTCTGGAAAAGAGTATATGATTGAAATCCCTAAAGAAGGCTATTATAATAAATCGGCCAAATAACAATACAGACTTTTTTACATGACAAAAGACCGGTACTTTTAAAAGTAACCGGTCTTTTTAACTTTGGTTAGTTAATCCTATTATGGATTGTCTTTTGCTACAATATCACTTTGATTGTTGACGTCAAAGCTTTTGATTAATGAAATACCATTGTGAAAGGAGTCATAGTTCATTTCAAAAGAAATATCATATGCTTCATTATATGGGTGTAGCACACCACGTCTTACATCAATTATGGTCTTATCTGAGTCTATAAAAAAGGAGGTAGGAAACCCTAAGCTATGCTTCATTGTTTCTACGATGTGATCATGTGTGTTTTCAGTTTCGTCTACGTAAACAATTGTTATTTTGTTACTGTAATCACGTGCTTTCTTTTTTACTTTCTTTTTTGAATCCCAGAAAAGCACCACAAAATCAATTTCTTTGTAATTTTCATCTACAATTTTATTTAAAGCAGGAATCTCTCCTACGCCAGGCGTACACCACGAAGCATAGGTTATTAAAAATACCGGTTTTTCAAAATCATAAAAGTTGATTTTTTTTCCTGAAGTTTTACGAACATCAAAATTGTCAAGACGACTTCCGTTAACGACGTTGTTTATGAGTGAATCGAACAGAAAATCTGCTCGTTCATAATCTTGGTCCATATAAGCTTGCTTCGATTGGGTTTTATATTTTTTAATATTTTTTCCAATCGCTTGAGAGAATAGGGTTTCGTGCTCAACTTCTTGAGAGAGCCCTGTTAATGAAACCAATAAAAATAGAAGAAGTAGTTTTCTACCCATACACTTTTATACTTGATGATAATCAAATGTATAAAGTAGCTAAGACAAAAATTTATTTTTTCGTTTAACAAGTGGGAATATTCGTTAAAGCGTAAAAAAATGTAAGAGTGTACGTGGATACACGTATGTGTTTGTAAGAATTTAACGGCGCCCACCGCGACGTCCACCACCAAAATGCTGTTTTGGCTGTCCTGACTTTTTCATTTGCTGTTTCATCATTTTTAATTGATCATCTAGCATATTATGTTTATCAAGGGCTTTTGCTTCTTTCATCAAAATTTGAGCTTCGCGTTTGCGATTTTTCGTCATGGCAATTCCAGCAAGATTTAATTTTGCCATCGCCATATCGGCGCTCATGTTTAAACCTAAATCTACAGCTTTCTTAAAGTATTTTTCAGCTTCATTCATATTGGTTTGTGAAACCATCAAACCATTTAAATAGTAATAATACCCTTGTTGTTTAGGTACTAAAGAGGCTTCTGGATTCTTAATTCTGTCCAACCATTTCTTAGCACCTGGAAAATCTTGTTTTCTTAACCGTAGAAAAGCAAGTAAAATAATTTCGTTTTTAAAGTATAGAAAGATGAATATCAAGGAAAAGAATATCAACATAATCCCATTGCCGATATTATTTTCAAAAAACTGCCAAACTGCCGCAGCAATAATGAGTGCAGCTAATACTAATTTTATATTTTTGTTGAACATGTAAAGTCTATTTTTATAGGGTTGGCAAAGGTACTAAAAACAAATAAATATTTTTTTAATTTTCCATTTGGAAACCTGAAAAATGATTGTATATTTGCACCCGACTTTTAACCTGTCTCTTATACACATCTCCGAGC
>CAJXPE010000311.1 GCA_913057965.1 uncultured Marixanthomonas sp.
TTTTAAATTGTTAATTTGTTAAGAGTTGTTCAACTTTATCCAGTTGAACACTAATTAATAATATTGTGCGAAATATGTAAAAGCAAAACCAACTATGGGTTTGATAACTGTTCAGATAAGTTTAAAGGCTAATCGATAGGCGCCATTGAATCAATTGTGTAGGCCTTTATTAATCTTCCCAAATGCAAATCGACCTTTATTTTATGGGTTCTCTCGTTTTTATATTCTCGTCTCTTAATCAGCTTTAACCTTTCAACTTCAAAGCCGTCAGAATCAAGCTACATTTTCAGGCAAGGCCACAAATTCTTGTATTTTGAAAATAAAAATTATAGTTATCTATAAGAATACCAACAAAGTATAATTATTTGAACATTTTTTAAAACTACTTGATCAGCTATTAAACCTTGTCTTCTTTAATGTCTAATATATTTGACTCAACTATTTGTATAGTGTTCAAATGGAATACAGAATTAAAGAAGATAAAGATGAAGCTAAAGAAATTTGAAGGAAACCCTATTTTATCACCTAACCCTGAAAATGAATGGGAAAGCTTGGTGACAACGAATCCAGCGGCATGGTATGAAGATGGCACATTCTATTTATTATACAGAGCAGCAGGAGAAGATAAAGAGCATCATATACACATTGGCTTAGCCACAAGTACCGATGGATTCAATTTTAAACGTGTACAAGACAAACCTGTATTAACACCAGACCCAAACGGATTTGATGCCGGTTCTGTGGAAGATCCACGAGTCGTTAAATTTGGCGATGAGTATTATATGACTTATGCCTTTCGCCCATATCCTCCAGGACAGTATTGGAAAAATGAATATGATCAGATTGAAGCACCAAAACTTAGTGAGTTTGCACCAAAATGTTTGCGAGAAAATGTTGGAAATACTGCATTAGCGGTCTCAAAAGATCTTATCAATTTTAAAAAAGTAGGCAGGTTAACAGACCCTAGTTTAGATGACCGTGATGTTATTTTATTTCCGGAAAAAATAAATAGTAAGTTTTTTATGTTGCACCGTCCTAAGAACTATGTCGGCCCGAAATACAATACAGAAACACCTGCAATATGGATTAAGTCTTCTGAAGATATGATGACTTGGAATGTAGCGAGTACGCTTTTACTGAAAGGCGAAGAATGGTGGGAGTACAAAGTAGGGGGTAACACCCCGCCATTGCGCACCAATGAGGGTTGGTTAATGCTGTATCATGGGGTAGATAAAAATTTTACGTACCGATTAGGTGCTTGTTTGCTCGATCTAGAAGATCCTACCAAAATTTTGTATCGCACAAAAGACTTTATACTAGAACCAGAAACGGATATTGAAAAAAATGGATTGTATAAATGGGGTGTAGTTTTTCCAACGGGGAATGTTATTGTTGATGATACATTATATGTGTATTATGGTGCATCAGACCAGTGGTGTTGTGTGGCAACTGCAAATATTCATGAATTGGTACAGTTTATAAAGCAAAACACAAAATAAGTACAATGTTAGAAATGAAATATAAAATTTTCATTGAAACAGGAATTAATCAAACAAGAGTATTTTGGGCATAGAGGAGAATCTCTTACATAAAGTCTCAGAGCCTTTTATTAAATTTTTATATTATGAATATTAGTATAATTGACATTACCATCCTTGTGGTGTTTTTGGCGGGAATAATTTGGTGGGCATTAAAAAATGGTAAAAGTTCGGATTCAGATTCTTACTTTTTAGCAGGGAGAAGTATGACTTGGCCTGTCATCGGTCTTTCCTTATTTGCAGCAAGTGTTTCCAGTTCTACCTTAATGGGACATTCTGGCGAAGGATTTATAAGTGGGATTGCCGTTTTTAATTATAACTGGATTTCGGTTTTAGTGATGGTGTTTTTCGCCTTGTTCTTTCTTCCTTTTTATATAAAATCAGGTATTTTCACGATACCAGAATTCTTGGAGAGACGTTTTGATAAAAAATCGAAATATTATTTTTCATTCATTACTATTTTTGGAAATATATTTTTAGATGCTGCAGCAACACTCTATACAGGCGCATTAATTATTAAGCTTATTTTTCCCGAGTTTGAGTTGTTTACGATTATTGTTATAATGGCTGCTATTGCAGGTAGCTATACTATTATTGGAGGATTATCTTCTGCTATTTACGCAGATATGATTCAGGCAGCAGTGCTCATAATTGGATCAGCTATATTGTATTTTTTTGCGCTTGACTCCATAGGAGGATGGGAAGAATTATACACACGCTTTAATGAGGGTGTTTGGTTAAAGTTAACCCGTCCAATGAGCGATCCAACGGTGCCTTGGTTAGGTATGTGGATTGGAATTCCCATCTTAGGGTTTTACTTCTGGGGAAACAACCAGGTGATGGTGCAGCGCGTTTTGTCTGCTAAAACAATCGACCATGGTCGAAAAGGAGTTTTATTTGTTGGTTTCTTATATCTATTCACCTTGTTTATTTTTATACTACCTGGATTAATTGCCCGAGGTACTAATCTTTTTGGTGCAGACAATTTGCCATTTGACATGATAAGCGGAAGCTCTCTAAAGTCAAACTTTGGTATTAATACCTGTCTCTTATACACATCTGACGCTGCCGACGACTCCTTACGTGTA
>CAJXPE010000312.1 GCA_913057965.1 uncultured Marixanthomonas sp.
GTTTACGAATGGCCTGATAATAGAACTCCACGCTTTCCAGTACGTTTTCAAACTTCAACTGTTTGGCGAACTCATCGAAAAGTATAATCCCCTTTTCAGCCCTGTTTTTCCAAATTGTCCTTTGTATGGCAGATTTGATCAACTTGAGCATTACGGACAAAATTTCTTTATTGTCCTTGACTTCATCCAGTTCAAATACAATGAGGCGCTTATCTTCAATTTTATAGGTCTGGTCTTCGCTAACTTCAAATAAAAAGCTATATAGACCATCGCCGACATATTCAGACATCACGTGCAAGAAGCTCGTGACATTGAAATAGTCGGGATGGATTTTTAAAGTTTTCAGAAGGTCCTTCTGATTCTTTTCTATAAAACTGTAAAAACTATCCAAAGAATGGTTTTCTGAAATACTATCGTAATAATGGCGAAGTATCTTTTTAACCGATACCGATTGAGCTTTCGTAACTTTTAAATCTGACGCGAAAAGTTCAAATAGAAAAAGGGATAGGTCTTCCAAGCGTTCGGGTGTCAGGTCATTTATGTCGGTGATATAAAATGGGTTAATACCCAAATTCTTTCCACTTTCGTAACGTAACACTGTGTATTTTTCAGGATAGAGCTTGGCAAATTTGGTATAGGATCCACCTAAGTCGATAATGACCAAGCGTACCCCACTTTCAAAATATTGACGCAGGATATTATTGGCCAAAAAGGATTTGCCCTCGCCAGTAGGTGCGAAAATGGCAAAGTTCCTTGCTTTTATTCGTTTCTTCCTTTCGTCCCATACATCTTTTAATACTGGAATGTTATGTTCGCGGTCATTAAAGATAATCCCGGTGGCATCGCTTTTATAGTTGGTGTTATTGATAACTAGGCATAAGGCATGTTTTAAGTCGGTTACATATAAGTCATTGTTCGAGAAATTAGATGAGAAACAGCAGTAGCTGTTCAATATATAATTCTTCCGTTCTTCGCCACGTGGATAGTATGGGATAATATCCAGTTCCTTGAATTCGGTCTTGATTTTTGAGGTGATGTTATCCAGTTTTTTGGCATCCTTCGACCAATATATAATGTTGAGATGACCACGGATGATCCGTGCATTGTCATCGGCATTAATCTGATCAAGGATTTGCTGGATTTTCCCTAGAACCACTTTATTCTGAGAACCGAAGTTCGAGCTTTTGTTAAGTTCTTCAATTTTCTTATCGAGCAACTTGCGCCACTTTTGTTTATCGTCGAGGTATAGGATCTGGTTAACGATGTGATTTTCGTTTAGCGTAAGCCCCAAGCTATCAATAAACCCTTGATGAAATACAAAATCGTCAGAAGTAAATTTCTCATTGGTCTTGCTGCTCTGTACATTTTCGCCAAAGCACAGTTCGCTATTGACAGCCAAGGCATCAAAATGGTTTTTACCAATATTGAAATCTTTTTTATCTAATAATATGTCCGTATCATAGCCTTCGTTAAAGCCATTGAAGTAGTCATTTGTGAGCTTTTGAATTTCTTCAGCTTTGACCGAAACAAAATTCATCTTTCTACTGTTGTTGATAAAGGAAACTGAATCATTTACTGAATTGGCGAAACTCTTTATATTATCATCCAGTTCTTGAACGATTCCTTTTGAAACTTTTCTAAAAGGATTGACATACTTAGGGTTGTTGAGCGCTTTGTTCTTGGTAAGTATAAAAAACAAATAACATTGATGTTCTATATACTCGCATCCTTTAAAATAATCGTGTGTTGCTTTTTCTAGAAAAGAATCATTAGGAAGCTGTTCTGAAGAATAGTTCTTCTTTAAATAAATATCCTGTTTATGGACGACCGTACTGACAGGTAAAGATTTTAATGCCTGAAACCAAGCACCATGCATATCCTCAAAGTCTTTTTCTGAAAGCGAATAAATTTCCGGCAAATCCCCTTTATAGCTTATAACGACGTTGCCGTTATTGGCAAATACGATATTGTCCTGAATATCTGCAATGGGTTGATATGCCGAAAAATTAATCTTGTTCATACTTAAAACCTGAATTTCTTTTATTACTTATAATCTCAGGGAACATATTGCTTCGTTGAAATAACTGCGGATTGTGGGCTATCCTTGTCAGCGCCATATATAAACAAGCATTGAAGGTCAACAGGCCAATTATAACCCAAAAACTAAAAGAAAAAATGATGATCAAAAGAGAGACAAGTATCGAAACCATCATCAAGGCAAATAGAGAAATGGACAGCCCGAAAATTACTGCCCGTTTCCTGATGTTTTTATAAACCTCGAATTTCTTCATACAGCTTCACTAATAAGTCTTCGTTGAGGGTTTATTTATACTACGATACCGATTAGGTAGGTGAAGATGCCCACAACGGCACCAGCAATCAAAACAAAGACAAGAACTCGGGTTATACCTTTTTTAAGGTCTGCATTCTCCCCGAAGAAATGCCCTGCATTGAACAGGAAACCGATAAGAAAAATGACACCTAGTATAATAGGAAATATGGCCCTTATAGTATCGGAAACATCGTTAACGGAATCTTCTATTCCTGTCTCTTATACACATCTCCGAGCCCACGAGACCTCTCTACATCTC
>CAJXPE010000313.1 GCA_913057965.1 uncultured Marixanthomonas sp.
GTAAGGAGTCGTCGGCAGCGTCAGATGTGTATAAGAGACAGGAACGAACATCTTGGCAACTCTATTTGGTGTGCCCTTAAGACTATCATCGGTTAAATCCAGTCCAAGTGTGTCCATGATATTATAAACATCTTTTTTAATTCGCTCTATTTTTTCAATATCACTAAGCTCAAAAGCATCGGGACGTAAAGGAGTATCTGTAGAACTCCCTACGTGGTCATCGCCCATGGCTTCAATATCTTTTAGCTGTTTTTCTAAATCCATTTGTGTGTAAAATGTGAACTAAATAATGGTTGCAAAGATACACATTCGATGCATGCTATGAAAAATTGCGTATCACTATTTTCAATGCTGAAATCTTACGCGCTTATGGTGTTATTAAAACATTTATTTAGAAAGGTATAGCAAATAAAAAACCCTGCATTATCGCAGGGTTTTAATACATATGTAATTTAATTTACTTCGTTTTTTCTAAAACGCTCTTATCGTCAGATAAGACGGTCCCTTTAATTTTAAGCGCTTTAACAGGCTCATCGGCATTAGAGTAAACTGTTACTGTTTTTCTAATAGGACCTACACGGTTAGTGTCGTACTTTACCTGAATATTACCCGTATCACCAGGTGCTATTGCATTTTCTGGTTTTTTAGGTACGGTACAACCGCAACTAGACTTTACATCGGTTACTACCAATGGCTCATCACCGGTATTGGTAAATTCAAAAACACGAACGCCATCGCTTCCTTTCGCGATATCACCGTAGTCTATGGTTTCAGATTTAAATTCAAATTTTGCTTGTGCATGAGCGGCAAATCCAAAAAATGCTACAAATGCAATTATTGCTAATTTTTTCATGATTTCTAAAATTTAGAGTATGCTAATGTACATATCTTTCGTATAATCTGCAAAATAACTTATTCACTTTTATAATCTTGCAGTTATAGCTACTTTTGTAGGCTATAGTTCAAAAATTAGACCAAATTATGGCAGTAGCAGCAAAATATAGTGCTCAAGACATTGAAAACAAATGGTATAGCCATTGGATGGAGAATGGATATTTTCATTCAGAAGTAAACGATAAAGAACCGTATGCTATTGTAATACCACCCCCAAACGTAACCGGAGTATTGCATATGGGGCATATGCTTAACAATACCATTCAAGATGTGTTAATACGTAGAGCACGTTTAAAGGGCTATAATGCTTGTTGGGTGCCAGGAACTGACCATGCATCTATTGCTACCGAAGCCAAAGTTGTGGCTAAATTAAAGAGCGAAGGAATTGATAAAAACAGCCTAACGCGAGAAGATTTCTTAGAGCATGCTTGGGAATGGACGCACAAGCACGGAGGAATTATTTTAGATCAATTAAAGAAGTTAGGTGCTTCTTGTGATTGGGAACGTACTAAATTCACGATGGATGACGATATGTCAGCGTCTGTAATTAAGGTTTTCGTCGATTTATATAAAAAAGGGCACGTATATCGCGGCTACCGAATGGTAAACTGGGATCCGCAAGCCAAGACCACCTTGTCTGACGAAGAAGTAATTCACATTGAAAAACAAGGCAATTTATATTACTTAAACTATGAAATTGAAGGAAGCGATGAGTCGCTAACCATTGCTACTACGCGTCCTGAAACTATTTTGGGCGATACTGCTATTTGTATTAATCCCAATGATGAGCGTTTTACCCATTTAAAAGGAAAAAAAGCGATTGTGCCTATCTGTAATCGTGTGATACCTATTATTGAAGATGAATATGTAGATCTTGAATTTGGTACCGGTTGCTTAAAAGTGACACCTGCACACGATGAAAATGATAAAATGTTGGGCGATAAGCACAATTTGGAAGTGATCGATATTTTAAACGACGATGCTACGCTAAACGAACATGGTCTACATTTTCAAGGAAAAGACCGTTTTGTGGTTAGAAAAGAAATTGTTGCCGAATTAAAAGAACTCGGTGTTCTTGATAAAATTGAGCAACACACCAATAAAATTGGTACAAGCGAGCGAACAGGAGCTGTTATTGAACCAAAACTGAGCGATCAGTGGTTCTTAAAAATGAAAGAACTGGCACAACCAGCTTTAGATTCGGTCCTTGAAAAAGATATTAAATTAGTTCCTGAAAAATTTATCAATACCTACCGCCATTGGATGGAAAACGTCCGCGATTGGAATATTTCACGTCAATTGTGGTGGGGACACCAAATCCCTGCCTATTACTACGGAAGCGGGAAAGAAGATTTTGTGGTAGCTGAAAGTGCTGAAGAAGCCTTGCAATTAGCAAAAGAAAAATCGGGGAATGCAGCTTTAAAAGCAACCGATTTAATACAGGATGCCGATGCGCTCGACACTTGGTTTTCATCATGGTTGTGGCCAATTAGCGTGTTCAATGGTATTTTGGAGCCGGATAATGACGAAATAAACTATTATTATCCTACTAAAGATTTAGTAACGGCACCCGAAATTTTATTTTTTTGGGTAGCACGAATGATTATCGCAGGTTATGAATCTGTCTCTTATACACATCTGACGCTGCCGACGACTCCTTACGTGTAG
>CAJXPE010000314.1 GCA_913057965.1 uncultured Marixanthomonas sp.
GAGGTCTCGTGGGCTCGGAGATGTGTATAAGAGACAGCAACTAAGCTCTCCGGAACAATCACGCGTCTAATTGCCGTACATTTTTGACCACATTTAACGGTCATTTCATTTCGGACTTCTTTAATGAAAAGATCAAATTCTGGGGTTCCGGGAACGGCATCTTCACCTAAAATAGCAGCGTTTAATGAATCGGCTTCCATAGTAAAAGGAACCGATTCTTCAATTAATCGTGGGTGTTTTTTTAATATTTTTCCGGTACTTGCCGAACCTGTAAACGTCACCACGTCTTGCGATTCTACCGTATCTAGAATGTTTTTAGCGGTTCCGCTAATTAACTGTAATGATCCTTCTGGTAGTATTCCTGAAGCGATAATTTCTTTTACAACGGCTTCTGTTAAATACGCCGTTTGCGGTGCCGGTAAAACCACTGCAGGCATACCTGCCATCCAGTTTACCGCGCATTTTTCCAGCATTCCCCAAACCGGGAAGTTAAAGGCGTTAATATGAACAGCTACTCCTTCGCGAGGCACCATAATGTGATGCGCCATAAAACGACCGCCACGCGATAAATCGACTGGATCGCCTTCTACATGAAACGGCTGATTTGGAAATAATTTCCGAAGCGAAGCATTGGCAAATAAGTTCCCAAAGCCTCCTTCAATATCGATCCAGCTATCC
The DNA here is from genome assembly GCA_913057965.1 of uncultured Marixanthomonas sp. GTDB lineage: Bacteria > Bacteroidota > Bacteroidia > Flavobacteriales > Flavobacteriaceae > Marixanthomonas. The sequence continues at coordinate 679 of CAJXPE010000314.1, forward strand.
ACTTTGGTCGCACCAGTACGGTAACTTACTTCGTAAAATTGTCTTTTTTTCTTCTGAAGATAGAACGCTAATTTCTTCAACATTAATCCCCGCTCTTGAAACGTCATTTTGCGAAGGGTATCGCCTTTGGTTCTTCCGTATTGAAGAATTTCAGGAATATCTAATCCTTCAGTAGTGACACTGGTAAAATGCTCACCCGTAACAGAATCGAGAATAGGCGAACCTTCGCCTTTACCGTCTGTCCATTGGCCTTGTATGTAATGCTGTGTTTTTGTCATTCTTAAAATTTTATAATCTTATTCAAGCTTTCAACAACTTGGTTAAATTCCGATTTATTCAAACTGCCATATCTTTTACGTAACCTTTCTTTTGAAATGGAACGAATATGAATGGTCATAACTTCGGAGGTTTTTGGCAATCCATTTTGCTTTGTTGGCTTTACAATTAAATTTCCATGATAATTTTTTAGTTTGCTAGTCAACGGACAAATTATCACCGTATTGACCAATTTATTTACCAAATTTCCTGAAATAATTACCGCAGGCCTTCGTCCACTTTGTTCGCTCCCGATTGTCGGGTCCAGATAAACTTCATAGATATCACCTTGCTTCATTCGTTTTCAAAATCTTCAAGAGTTTTAAGGTAATCTGCCATACCTTCTTCGGCCATTAATAACATATCTTTATCCTGAGCCATACGTTTATAGGATTTCACGTATGCTGCACGTTCTAGTTGCTCCAGATAAATTTCCAAAGCTCTCTCAATGATTTTATTCTTAGGAAGCTTTAAATCTGACGCCGCTTTCCCCAGTTCATTTAATAGTTTATCGGGTAATGATGATGTGAATGTTGCCATTTTATATTTATTTTATATAAATATAATACATATTTATTATTTACAATTATATTAAGCTCGTATTTTAATGATTTCACCGTTAATTTTCCCTTTTACACTTTTAAAATAGCCGTCTGTTATTTTACGCATTGGCACAGGTGTATTTCCAGGAAAATAATCTTTGTATTTGTCATATGCATCTTCAACCATATCGGCAGAAATTACATTTATTCGCAATCCGTTGGTTAATTCTAAAGCTGCTGCTTTTGTAAAACTCTCTACGGCACCGTTAACCATTGCAGCACTTGTTGTTTTATCAACCGGTTCATCAGCTAAAATACCTGTGGTTAATGTGATGCTCCCGTTTTCATTTAAATGTTTTCTTCCTATTCGAACCAGATTAACTTGCCCCATCATTTTACTTTTAATACCGATATAAAAATCTTCTTCAGAAAGGTTATCAAACGAATCCCATTTCGCATCACCGGCTATGTTTACAATAGCATCTACGTTTCCAGTTTTCTGAAACATTTCTTCAATAGAATCTGGATTTGCAATATCTACCGTAACATCTCCTGAAGATCTTCCAGCAATTATAACCTCATCATGTTCTTCAGAAAAACGTTTCGTTACCGTTTTTCCTATCGTTCCGTTTCCTCCTATTATTAGTATTTTCATATCTATGCCCGTGTAAACGGCTATCTTTTTGTTTATAAATAATTAAGCTTTAATCAGCAGCCTTTTTCATCCGACTGTGAGATTTCTGCCTACGCAGAAATGTTTTCAATAACCGCAGCATATCCTTGCCCAACGCCGACACACATCGTTACTAAAGCATATTTCTTCCCAGTTTCCTGAAGCTCTAATGCTGCTGAATACGTTAAACGGGCTCCAGTAACTCCTAACGGGTGACCAATTGCAATTGATCCACCGTTCGGATTAATACGTGGATCATCGTCTTTTAGCCCCCATTCGCGAATACACGCTAATGCTTGCGATGCAAAAGCTTCATTACTGTCTCTTATACACATCTCCGAGCCCACGAGACC
>CAJXPE010000315.1 GCA_913057965.1 uncultured Marixanthomonas sp.
TCTACACGTAAGGAGTCGTCGGCAGCGTCAGATGTGTATAAGAGACAGGTTCAAATAGCGCTCGGAAAACAATTGGATAAAGTTACCATTGGTGACCCACGCTTAAAAGAAGTTAGAATGGGCGCTTTGGTAAATGATGCTCAGCGGACTTCAGTAAAAGAACAAATTGAAAAAATCACTAAAACTGCACAGATTGTGTATGGTGATTTTGATGAGGCCACAACAGTTGGAGCAGATGCAAAAAAAGGGTCGTTCGTAAAACCAATGTTGCTTCGGGAAGATAATCCTTTTAAAAACGAAGCAGCACATATTACCGAAGCCTTTGGTCCAGTAAGTACCCTAATGCCTTACAAAACATTGGACGATGCCATTAAACTATCGAAAATGGGGAAAGGTTCTTTGGTAAGTTCGATTGTCACCAATGACGATAAAATTGCGAAAGAATATACTGTTTCCGCAGCTACACATCACGGTCGTATTTTAATTTTGAATCGCGAAAGTGCAAAGCAAAGTACGGGTCACGGTTCGCCATTGCCTAATTTAATTCACGGTGGTCCGGGTCGTGCCGGTGGCGGTGAAGAAATGGGAGGCGTTCGTGGTATCAAACACTATTTACAACGTTGCGCGATTCAAGGTTCGCCAACTTCATTGACTGAAGTTACCGGCATTTATCAACCAAAATCAGCTTACAAAGAATCTAAAAAACATCCGTTTGCGTATCATTGGGAAGACATTAAACCTGGTATGTCTTTAGAAACCCATAAACGAACTTTAACCGATACTGATATCATTAACTTCGGAAACTTAACCTGGGATCATTTCTATGCGCATACCGATATCACTTCCTTAGAAGGAAGCATTTTTGAAAAAAGAACGGCACACGGTTATTTTATTATTTCGGCAGCAGCAGGATTGTTTGTCTATCCAAACAAAGGTCCCGTAGCTGCCAATTACGGATTAGAGGATATCCGTTTTTTGCGACCGTTGTATCACAACGATACAGTGTATGTGCGTTTAACGTGTAAGCAAAAAGTAGATCGTGAACAAAAAGGAACTGAATTGCCTTCCGGAATTGTAAAATGGTACGTTGAGGTGTTTGATGCCGAACCGGGTGAGGATCAAGAAGCATTAGTGGCCATAGCGACTATTTTGACTATGGTTCAGAAAAAGCAAGAAACATTTGTTGAAATGACTTCAAAAAAAATTGATGAATGTTTGTCAAAATTAACTGCAGATGCTAAACCAAAATGGGGGATAATGACCCCGCAACATATGGTAGAGCATTTAGAATACACGTATAAAATTACTTCCGGAGAAATTCAAGATTTTGAAATTGCTACACCCGAAGAGATTTTAGAAAAGGTACATGCAAGCTTATATAACTATAAAAAATTTCCGAAAAACTCTCAATTTCCAATGCTTGAAAAGGATAAGTTGGATGATTTAAAACATCAAGATTTAGAAACAGCTATTGAAAAATTCAAAGAGCAACGCGAAAAGTATATCAAATTTTTTAAAGAGAATCCCGAAGCTAAATTGAAAAATTTAGTTTTTGGAGAACTGAACAAATACGAATCATATTTGTTAGAGAGAAAACATCTTAATCATCATTTTGAACAGTTTAATCTTTTATAATTTGAAATGTAAAACCGAAAAATTTAAAATTATAAAGCACTCAGAACTTTAGACCTTTACATTTTTCATTTAAAATTTATTATTTAAACATGACACAACCATACGTAAAACATACCATAGAAAAAGGAATAGCAACGATAGAATTTTTTCACCCTGCACACAACAGCTTACCAGGTGATATTCTCGCAAAACTGGCAAATACCATCACTGAAATCGGTCAGAATGATGAGGTTTTGGTGCTCGTTGTAAAAAGTGGAGGCGATAGGACTTTCTGTGCAGGTGCTAGTTTTAAAGAATTGATTTCTATTGAAAATGAACAAGAAGGAGAGAAATTTTTCAGTGGTTTTGCCAATGTAATTAATACGATGCGAAAATGCCCTAAGTTTATTATTGGTCGCGTGCAAGGAAAAACTGTAGGTGGTGGCGTTGGTTTAGCAGCAGCGATGGACTACACTATGGCAACTAAATTTTCAGCTATAAAATTAAGTGAGTTAAACCTTGGTATAGGTCCGTTTGTAGTAGGTCCGGCAGTACAACGAAAAATTGGCGCTAGTGGCATGTCGCAAATAGCGATTGACGCCAATTCATTTTATTCCCCAGAATGGGCTAGAGATAAAGGTTTATTCACTAAGGTTTTTGAAACGACTGAAGCACTAGACGAAGAAGTTCAAGCTTTAGCAGAACAACTTTGTGGGTATAATCCCGAAGCCGTAAAAGAAATGAAACAGATGTTCTGGCGAGGAACCGAAGATTGGGATGAACTATTACAAGAACGCGCTAAAATAAGTGGGCGTTTGGTGCTTTCTTCCTTTACAAAAGAGAAACTAAAACGGTTTAAATAAACTGGAAAATATAAAATGTAAAACCGAAAAATTTTAAAGTATAAAGTGCTGTCTCTTATACACATCTCCGAGCCCACGAGA
>CAJXPE010000316.1 GCA_913057965.1 uncultured Marixanthomonas sp.
AGATGTGTATAAGAGACAGGTTAAAGTTTAAAGTATGCGTGTCACTTCCACGAATTCCTAATTTATCTTCTTTTGGGCCAACTTCAAAACCGTCCCAGCTTTTTTCAACTATAAAAGCATTAATGCCTTTATGCTTTTTTTCTTTATCGGTTTGGGCAATTACCAAGTAATAATCGGCTGTACCACCGTTGGTGATCCAGTTTTTAGTTCCGTTTAATATGTAGTGGTCACCTTTGTCAATTGCAGTTGTGCGTTGTGAAGTTGCATCACTACCAGCTTCTGGTTCACTTAAACAAAATGCCCCGATGGATTCACCGGTTGCCAGCTTTGTTAGGTATTTCTGTTTTTGCTCTTCATTTCCGTAGGTTTCAAGTCCCCAACAAACCAATGAGTTATTTACTGATACGATTACTGAGCATGAAGCATCGATTTTACTCAATTCTTCCATCGCTAACACGTAGCTTACCGTATCCATACCGCCACCGCCGTATTTTGGGTCTACCATCATTCCTAAAAAGCCAAGTTCGGCCATTTTTTTCACCTGTTCGGCAGGGAATTCTTGTTTGTTGTCCCGCTCGATAACCCCGGGCTTTAATTCGTTGTTTGCAAAATCGCGGGCTGCATCGCGAATCAAGATATGTTCTTCGGAAAGACTGAAATCCATAAGTTTATTTTAAATAATGTGTTATTAAAAGTGCTGCAAAGATACCGTAATTAAAGTAAAACTCAAATCCCTACTTCCAAATCCCTAAAATATGTTCTCTTTAAAATTTCAAAGCTTATTTTTTGTAAATTTTGACCTAAGAAGAGTATCTTTCAAAACCCAAAAACAGGTTATGAAAAAAACCAAATATCATGTTCTCGGTGTTATGAGTGGCACTTCCCTCGACGGAATTGATGTGGCGGAATGCTTTTTTGAAATTTCAGAAAATCAGAAATGGAACTTTACAATAGGTGTTTCTGAAACAATAGAGTATCCAACTGTTTGGAAAAAAACATTGCAGGAGGCGGTTCATTATTCCGAAGAAAAACTTACCGATTTGAATGAAAATTACACCGATTATCTTTCCCAGATAATCTCAGCCTTCATTTCAAAACACGAAATTAAAACCCTTGATGCCGTATGTAGTCATGGTCATACCATTTTGCATGAACCCGAAAAAGGAGTCACCTTACAAATTGGAAACTTACCGAAGCTAGCGAGCTTAATCAAGGAAACGGTGGTTTGTGATTTTCGCGTGCAAGATGTAAAATTGGGTGGGCAAGGCGCACCGTTAGTTCCTATTGGTGATAAATTACTCTTTCCAGAATATGATTACTGTTTAAATTTAGGCGGCTTTGCAAATTGCTCTTTTGATAAAAACGGCAACAGAATTGCTTACGACATTTGTCCTGTGAATATTGTATTGAATTTATACGCTGAAAAATTAGGACAACCATATGATGAAGGTGGGAAAATGGCTGCTTCTGGCGAAATAAAGGGCCGTCTCTTAGATCAATTGAACCATTTAAATTTTTATAACGAAAATCCTCCTAAATCACTAGGATTGGAATGGGTTCAAGCGTATGTTTTTCCAATTTTAGAAGCTTCCAAAGAAACCCCTAGAAATATATTACGAACCTTTGTTGAGCACATTGCCATACAATTGGCGCGTCAATTTTCCGAAGAGAAAAAAGTATTAATCACTGGGGGCGGGGTTTATAATTCTTTTTTAATGGAAAGACTGCAGGCTATTAGAAATTTAGAAATAGTAATTCCTTCAACCGAATTAATTGAAAACAAAGAAGCGCTTATTTTTGGGATACTAGGTGTTTTAAAGCTTCGAAATGAAGTAAACTGTTTGGCTAGTGTAACTGGAGCAAAAGAAAATCATTCGTCTGGGATCGTATTTAACATCTAAAAATTCCCTAAAAAGAAGAGCAACCGTTTCGAAGTTTTTTATATTTGTGGCTTAACTTACCATTTAATGAAGCAATTACTTAAAAAGTACGAAGATAAAGCTCCCGAAATTGTTTTTCACTGGAATGACCCCGAAACCGAAGCCGAAGGCTGGACTGTCATCAACTCACTAAGAGGTGGTGCTGCCGGTGGTGGTACGCGTATGCGTGAAGGACTCGATAAAAACGAGGTATTGTCATTGGCAAAAACCATGGAAGTGAAGTTTACAGTTTCTGGACCACCTATTGGAGGAGCTAAATCAGGAATTAATTTTGACCCAGCAGATCCTCGAAAAAAAGGTGTTTTAGAACGTTGGTATAAAGCGGTTTCGCCTTTGCTGAAAGCGTATTATGGTACTGGTGGAGATTTAAATGTGGATGAAATACACGAAGTAATCCCAATTACCGAAGAAAGTGGTGTTTGGCATCCGCAAGAAGGGGTTTTTAATGGTCACTTTACACCTTCAGAAGCCGATAAAATAAATAGAATAGGTCAATTGCGTCAAGGTGTAATTAAAGTGTTGGAAAACAATACCTACTCACCAGATGTGATGCGAAAATATACAGTAGCCGATATGATTACAGGCTACGGTGTGGCTG
>CAJXPE010000317.1 GCA_913057965.1 uncultured Marixanthomonas sp.
ACGAGATGTAGAGAGGTCTCGTGGGCTCGGAGATGTGTATAAGAGACAGTATTGGAAGAAACCAAACTGAAACCAGCTTCAACCAATGTTTTGTAATTAAAAACAAAGTTTGAATCGGCTGTATTATCAATTGCAATTAGGTTTTCCAGATTATGCTCTTTTGAAAAGTTTATAATATCAGCAATTGTGTATCGTTCTCCGTTTTTGTTTTTTTCTTCCTGCCAATTTGCTTTCACTCCTTTTTCATTAAAAAGTACTGTATTGGAATTTGCCACAGCAAAAATGGTTAGGTCTAAATCGCGCCTTCTTGAAATTTCTTTTTGCGACGTAATAATTTGATCGACCAATCGTGTGCCCACGTTGCCGTGACCGAAGATTACCACATTCACTTTCTTCTTTTTTATGTTTTCCAAATCAATTAACTGAAGTGGTTTCTCTTGTATTCTTTTGTCTATAGTTATGGTGCTCATAATTTGTGTTTTTTTTCTGAAATATGGGTTGTAAAAAGGTTTGTAACTGCTCAAATTCTATTAAAAAAGCATCGTGGCCGTGTATCGAATGTATTTCGTGATAATAGACATTACTTTTTATGGTTTTATAGATTTGATACGTGTCTTTAATTTCTTTATTCGTAAAAAAGAGGTCCGTATCAACACCTATTAAATGTACATTCCCTTGTATGTTTTTTACTGCAGAAAGGAAATTCCCCGTTTCTTTTGCAATGTTGACAGTCGTTAAAAGATGGTTCATCACTTTATAAGCCTTTAACTGAAATCGGGTTTGTAACTTTTTGCCATGATGCAATAACCAGCTTTCCACATTAAAATTATGTAGTTTCTCATGTATGCTTCGGTTGAATTTCTGCTTAAGTGATTCTGGTGTTCTATACAACGTCATCGCATGAATACGAGCATCGTGAATTGGATTTTCAGAGTTATCTAAAATCTGTTTTTGAACGCGGCAATTTGCCAACAGCCAATCCGTCGCTTTCCAATCGGTCGCTACTGGAATAATATTTTCAAACAGATTAGGAAGTAATACTGCCATTTGCCAGGCAATGCTTCCGCCCAGCGAACCGCCTATAACAGCGTGTATCTTTTCAATTTTTAATTGATTGATTGCTAATAGAAATAACTTTGCAACATCGTATACTGAAAATGCTTCGGGGTTTTCAAGCAGGAATCCATCGTAACCATTTCCCGGAATATTAAAAGCAAGAACTGTATAATGCTTTGTATCGATACACTTTTCATCGCCAATAAGTTGGTCCCACCAGCCGTTTTCCTCGGTAACTGAACTATTTCCAGTTAATGCATGGTTTACCAAAACAATAGGTGCTTCGCCCAAAGGAAGTCCAAAAACCTCAAAACTTATAGGTATTGTACCCGAAAAAGTTTCGTTTTGTGTAGTGTAGAGTATATGTAAAGTTTGTAATTTCATAATATGATTAAAACGGCAGCGGAATGGCATAACGCACTGCCGTTTTCTACAACTAAAATTAAACTAAGACTGTTTTGGTAATCACTTTAAAAGCCTGTTCTAAATCATCAGTAAGATCATCAAAAGCTTCCAAACCTACTGAAAGTCGTATTAAGTCTTTACTAACACCAGTAGTTTCTTGCTGCTCATCGCTCAACTGTTGATGTGTAGTACTTGCTGGATGAATTATCAAAGATTTAGTATCGCCTATGTTTGCTAACAAAGAGAATAGTTTAGTAGCATCTACAAACTTTTTAGCAGCATCAAAGCCGCCTGTTAAACCAAAAGTAACTACTCCACTTTGACCGTTTGGCAGATACTTTTTAGCCAAATTAAAGTAATTACTATCTGAAAGTCCGGGGTAATTTACCCAAGCAACTTCACTCCTATTTTGTAACCACTTGGCAAGCTCTAAAGCATTCTCACTATGTTTTTTAATTCTTATTTCCAGTGTTTCCAGACCTTGCAAAATTTGAAATGCATTGTACGGACTCAATGCCGCACCGAAATCTCGCAATCCTTCAATTCTAACTTTCGCAATAAAAGCAGCTTCTTCCAGTGCTTCGGAATACACTAAACCGTGATAACCGGCTGATGGCTCAGTGAATTCAGGAAATTTCCCGTTGGTCCAGTCAAACGTTCCTGCATCAATTATAGCGCCGCCTAAAGCAGTCCCATTTCCATTGATGTATTTGGTTAGTGAATGAATTACAATATTGGCTCCGTGCTTAATTGGATTTAATAAAGCCGGAGTAGCAACTGTATTATCAACTAACAGCGGAATTTTATTCGCTTTTGAAATTTCAGAAATCGCTTCAATATCCAATACATCCAATTTTGGATTTCCTAACGACTCAACGAAAACCGCTCGGGTATTTTCTTGAACCGCTTTATTAAAGTTTTCAGTATCATTTGCATCTACGAATGTAGTCGTAATACCTAATCTTGGTAGGGTAACATTCAACAAATTGTACGTGCCGCCATACAAACTACTAGACGCTACAATATCTGTCTCTTATACACATCTCCGAGCCCACGAGACCTCTCTACATCTC
>CAJXPE010000318.1 GCA_913057965.1 uncultured Marixanthomonas sp.
GTAGAGAGGTCTCGTGGGCTCGGAGATGTGTATAAGAGACAGGCTACAATGGGCACTTTACAGGCATACGATTCTAATAAAACGCCTCCTGTGGGTTCGTTGTTCGAGGTGAACAAAAACAGATCGAACTCCGGCAAAATCTGGGGCACGTCTTTTCTGAAACCGACAAAGATTATGTGATCGCTCAATCCTTTGTCTTCAACATATTTTTTTATTTCAGCTTCCAGTTTTCCTTTTCCTACTAAAATGAACTTTGCCTTCAGCTTCTTTTCCTTTACTAATATTTCCACCGTATCTACCCACGTATAATGGTCTTTAAAGCCAGTAAATTCAGCAATATTCCCAATAATTTTATAGTCTCTTGGTATGTTGAATTCTTTGTGCAACAATCCTGTTTTTTCTTGTTTAGGAAATTTTTTCACATCGGTCACACTTCCTACCACACTCAGTCTGCTGTGGTCTTTCACTGCAAATTGTAGCACATCAACAACGGGTTGAGACACACAGATTATTTTTTTAATTCCTTTGTAATTGTATTTCCACTTTCTGAAAAAATTGGTGTCCACTCGTTTTATAAGTGTGCGACAGAGTGCCATTGGCGTTTTCATTCCGTAAAATAAAGAAGCTAAAACAGCCAAAGTGTGTGATTGACTGTTGTGTATAAAAACCACATCGGCATTTTTTTCTACGGAAATATTCTTTAGTGATTTTGCAAACTTCAAGTCGTATTCGCCATTAAAATCTAGCCCAATCACTTGCATGTTTTTTTGAGCGGCGATTTTATAGACCTCAGATTCCTTGGGACAAACAATCCATTGGTCTTCCACATAGCCCAACTCCTTGAAAGCTTCATAGAGATAGATAATCTTTTGTTCGTGGCCTCGCCAAACTTGTGAAGCTGTTACTTGGATTAATCTCATGAATTTTTTTGTTGTGGTTTAGTTTTCTGCAAAATAACCATAAAAATTAAACATGGCTTTCTTCTAATTCAAATTGTATCTTTGAAAAATGAAAAAAGCGTTTTCTGAAAAATATAAACCAAAAGAAAAGGAAATACTAAACATCCTTAATTCGTTTGATAATAACGGGGAATCTGTTGGAAAGGGAGATAGAAATATTATCAAGATTTTTCCATTAGGCGATGAAACTATAAATATTAAGTCGTTTAAAACTCCAAACCTAATTAATAAAGTTGTTTATAATTTTTTTAGAAAATCGAAAGCAGAACGTTCTTTTGTAAATGCATCTTATTTACTGAAAAACAATATTGGAACGCCATATCCTGTTGCTTTTATGGAGGAAAGTAATCCATTATTCTTTGGAAAAAGTTTTTATGTAAGTGAACATCAAGAAGTAGATTTAACCTACCGCGAACTGGTTGAAAACCCAAATTATCCTGATCGTGAAAACATATTGCGGCAGTTTACAGCTTTTACCCATAAACTACATGAAAACCGAATTCTTTTTAAAGATCATTCGCCTGGGAATACGTTGATAAAAAATACAGATGAAGGGTATAAATTCTATTTGGTAGATTTAAACCGAATGGATTTTAAAGAACTCTCTTTTCATGAACGCATCAAAAACTTTTCAAGGTTATCACCCCATAAAGAAATGGTCGCCATTATGAGTGATGAGTATGCAAAAATAACGGAACAACCCTATGATAAGGTATTTGGTTTGATGTGGGGATTGACAGAGAAATTCCAGATGAAGTTCCACCGGAAACGGGAATTAAAGAAAAAACTAAAGCTGAAATAGCTACGACTTTCTGTTAAAAGTCTTATTGATTTTATATTTTCTGAAAAGTGATAAGTTGCGTTTTTCCGGCACGCCGTGCTTTTCAATATATTTTTCAATTTCTTGGATCATTCTTTCAGAAGATTTTCTGTCGTTATAGGGATGATATTCGGCAATTACTTTTGCTCTTTTTTCAGAAAAAGGATCCGTTGTCAGATTTTCTGAAACAGCTTTTTGCAACTCTTCTTTTTCAGTGCGGTTGTCCCATTGTATGTTTTCATTAATATTTCCGAAGGTAATAACGGGTTTGTCCAACAATAAAAACTCATAAATAACCGATGAGGTGTCACTAATTAGCAGATCTGCCAGTATAAACTGCTTAATAATGTCCCGTCCTTCTTTAAAATAAACGGTATCATATTTAGCCGCAAGATTTTTATAAGCTTCTATATATTTTTGATCCATTAAGTCATGAAACTTAATGTTGATTATATAATCGCCCTGTTGCGCCAATTGTTCAATTTCCGGTTCTAAAACCCCTGCTGAAGTGAGCGAAGGCGAGAAAGTAGGCGCATATAATAAAATATGCGTGGCGTTTTGTTTTTTGAGTAAACTTTCTTTTTCTAAAAGAATTTCTTGATTGTGTTGGGTATACGCATCCAATTTTGACCAGCCGGTTTCTACTACGTCAAAATTTTTAAACCGTGATTTTAGTTTATTGAAACCTCTAGTAAAATACTGTCTCTTATACACATCTCCGAGCCCACGAGACCTCTCTACATCTCG
>CAJXPE010000319.1 GCA_913057965.1 uncultured Marixanthomonas sp.
GAGATGTAGAGAGGTCTCGTGGGCTCGGAGATGTGTATAAGAGACAGCTAATAGCATCATCTGCTACTACTTGTGCTACATTGTTATAATGAAACAACTGCGATTTATAAAATCGCGATGCTTTTTCGCCTTTCTCTAAACAACCCTTTAAGGTTTCTTCTAGATTGGTATATGAAATATTTGTAGTTGTTAGCTGATTAATGGTATATAGAGAACGTGGAGAATGATCTACTATTGCACCACCATATAAGGTGATTATTTTTTTATTACGATCAATTATTACGGAAGCAGCATTAAAAAAGAATTTTAATAATGACTTCTGAAAACTATAAAACTTAGGGTTTAATTGAGAATCTACAACGCAACTTTTCTTGATTAGTTTACGCATTTCCTCGTGAATAACTTGATCTTGATTTTTCATAATAGCTTCGTTTATATGTTAAATATAGCTATAGGAAGAAACAGACGCATAAAATAAATAAGAGTTTAGCGTTACTTTAACTTGATAAAAATCAATCTGTTAATATTTTAAGAAGATATAACGCTATTGTTCGGTTTCTAACCCCTCTTCGTCCCAAGATGTAATACCGCCTTGCAAGTCGTACACTTTTGTAAAACCATTTTCTTCTAAAATCTTAGCTGCACGAGCGCTTCGATTACCGCTTCTGCAATACACATAAACGGGTTTAGTTTTGTCCAATCCTTTAATTTTCTCTTCAAAATCAGCATCGGTCACACAAATATTTTGAGCTTCTTTTAAGTGGCTCACACCAAACTCTTCGGTGGTTCGTACATCTACCAATTGGCTAGATGAATCGTTTTCCAAAGTTTCCAAAAAGTGATGAGGATCCATCACCTCAACGGTATCGGAGTCATTTTGGCCACAGGAAGCAATAAGGACAAACAAACTAAATATGGGTAGTATTAAGTATTTTTTCATAATAGAAAATTTAAGAAACAGTGTCGCCTTCCCATTCGGTGATGCCACCTAATAAATTATAACAGTTTTCAATGCCTTGTGATTTTAAAATAGCACAAGCTTGAGCACTTCGGGCACCAGAACGGCAATACACATAATAATTTTTTGAAGCATCCAACTGCTCTAATTCTTCCATAAACTTTGGAGGATTTTTAATGTCCATCTGTTTGGCATTGGGTATATGCTTTTCAGCTACTTCGTCGTCTGTGCGGACATCTAAAATTTGTGCGTTATTATCAGCAGCAAGCTTTTCGCTCCACTCTTGTTGGGTTAAGTCCATCGTTTTAATTTTTTGTAAAAATAAGGATTCTCATTGCTATAGACGTAAAAAAATTAAAAACGTTGCAGGTTTTGCTATACAGTACTTTAAATAATTAAAGGCCTACTATAAAAAAAACCCAATTACATGCGGTAACCGGGCTCTTCCATTATATTATAATTTTTATTGTTTCACCGTACAACCAATTGCTTTTGTTTCCTTGACAGTTACCTCTTTACCTGCTAACAATTCATTTATAGCATTGGCTAAAAAACGATCTTTTACGGCATCGGCATTACGAACATTGTCATCAATAGCTCCTATATATTTAACTATGTTTTTATTATTTTCTTTATTAAGAAGATATACGTGTGGTGTTTTGGTGGCACCGTATTTGGCATAAATGGTTTGACTTTCATCGTATAAATACGGAAAGGTAAATCCAGCTTCCTTTGCTTTATCTTGCATTAACTCGTACGTATCATCAGGCTGCACTTCTGGGTTATTTGGGTTAATGGCAATTACGGGGTAGCCTTTCCCCTTAAACTCTTGGTCTAACACTACCATCCGTTCTTCGCTTGCTACTGCAAATGGACAGGTGTTACATGTAAAAATTACAACAAAGCCTTTGGCATCGGGATAGTCTGATAAGGAAACCATATCGCCGTCTACATCTTTTAATTTAAAATCGGCTGCTTCGTCACCAATTGAATAACCTTTAGCAGTTTCAACTTCTGTAGGCGTAGCCATCGCAACTTCCACTTTTTCACCCGAGGTAACTTCTTCTTGTTTTTTATTTTCGTTTTTACAGCTGCTTAGTCCAAAAATTAAAAAGGCCAATACTGCCATACATAGGTATTTTGATAGTGTTTTCATAATGCTATTGTTTTATAGTAGTTTTTGTATTTCAGTTTTCAATTCTTCATAGGTGAACGATTTTTCGTAAAACATACGGTTCTCTTTTTTATAAATTACCGTTGCAGGGATGGCGCCACTCCAATCTTCGGAAACTTTCGGAATCCAACTATTCGCATCGGCATCGTCCAGCAACACAATTTCTGAATGCAATTCGTTCTTTTTTATAAAAGGTACTACTTGACTTTGCACCTTATTAGGGAAATCTAAGCTTGCTAAAATCACTTTTACTTTTTTATCGGCGTATTCTTTATTTATTCTTTCAAAATAAGGCAACTCTTTTACACAAGGCTTACACCAAGTGGCCCAAAAGTTGACTACATAGGCTGTCTCTTATACACATCTCCGAGCC
>CAJXPE010000320.1 GCA_913057965.1 uncultured Marixanthomonas sp.
GTAAGGAGTCGTCGGCAGCGTCAGATGTGTATAAGAGACAGATTATGAAAAATGTACTATCAGTATTTTTATTACTTCTAATTTTTACAGCGTGTAAGGATGGAAAAAAAGAAGGAAGTGATGCTATGCAAAATGGAGAGGATTCTTCTGAAATGAAAAATGATTCCGAAATGGATTCTTCCGAAGAAAGTATGACGATGGCTTATCCTTCAGAACTTACAAATGTATTTAAAGCCCACGGCGGAATGAATACATGGAACAAAATGAACAATCTTTGTTTTGAAATGGATGGAAATAGCGGAAAAGAAGTGCATACCGTTTCATTAAAAAATCGTCACTCAAAAATTGAAACGGACGATTGGTCCATTGGATATGACGGTACCAATGTATGGTTGCATGAAAATGAAAAGGATACATATGAAGGCAATGCTCATTTTTACCACAACTTAATGTTCTATTTTTATGCGATGCCTTTTGTGTTGGGAGATCAAGGAATTAATTATGAAATGATGCAACCTGCAGAATTGGATGGCGAAATGTATAATGCTATCAAAGTTTCGTATAACGCAGGAGTGGGCGATTCTCCAAAAGATCAGTATGTATTATATGTAAACCCAGAAACCAATACGATGGAATGGTTGGGGTACACTGTAACATATATGGATAATAAAAAAAGTGACGATTGGCATTTTATAAAATATGATCAATGGGAAAAAGTAAATGGACTCTTGTTGCCTAAAAAATTAACTTGGTACAATGTGAAAGACGGAAAACCAACCGATGAGCGCAACGATCTTCGTTTTAATAAAATAACCGTAACCGAAACAAAATTGGATGATTCAGTTTTTGATAAACCTGAAGGAGCTAGTGTAGTTACCCGAAATTAAATAGTTTAGAGTGCAATTAATAAAAAAGTAGCTTTTTCAAGCTACTTTTTTATTATCTGTATTTTAAAAAGTTTATCCCAATACTTTCCGGTAATGTAGAGAATGTCTTTCTCTCCTTTGTAAGCAATTCCGTTTAATACATTTAAATCTGGGTGTTGCGTTACTTTTTCTTGTAATCCGTTGAGGTTAATTACACCTTCAACGGCTCCATTTTCAGGATTTACAATGGCTATGGACGATTGTTCCCAGACATTGGCGTAAATTTTACTGTCAACCCATTCCAGCTCGTTCACTTTGGGAATACGGCTCGTGTGGGTGTAGAGTTCAATATGATCTATTTCGGCCATGGTCTCTGGATTTAAAATCCAAACCTTTTCGGTACCATCGCTTTTATAAACCTTTGTATCGCTATGGCATAATCCCCAACCTTCTTTACTCTTGTTATAAACAAAACTTCCAGTGCGTTCTAACGTATTTTCATCATAAATAAACCCTTTGTTGGCTTGCCAAGTAAGTTGATATACTTTATTATTTAAAATAGTTAGTCCTTCGGCAAAATATTGGTCGTCCAATTCAACTTGTTGTAGCACTTCGCCTGTTTTGTAATTTGTTTTTCGAAGTGTTGATTGGCCGCGTTTTCCAGTGCTTTCATATAAAGTATCGCCTTCAAATTCTAACCCTTGGGTAAAAGCGTTTACATCGTGTGGGTAGGTTTCCAGTATTTTATAAGTGTATACTGTAGGTTTTTCTGAAGCGAGCAGCGTAAACTGAGCTTTAGTATTGTATTGCTCTCCATCGGCATAAACTGTTGCTTTCAGTTGATCTTTGCCAAGTTTTTCATTTTGCAACGGAATGGTTTGTGAACTATTTTTTTCTGAAACGGCTACTTTTTTGTTCCGAAGAGAATAAACGACAGAGTCTATTTTCATTCCTTCTTTGTTCTTTATTAAAACTGAAAGATTGTCGGAAGGTTTATAGGTTTTCTGTGTGTTCTTTATTTGAAGTGAAAAAGGTTTTTTTTCTGTTCCAGGGTTATTTCCACAGGAAGCTATAATTAACGCTAAAAGTATAGCGACGAATAACTTAGGTGATTTCATTATGTATGTTCAATTTTAATGTAGGGTAAATGTAAAAAATCATCGTTAAAAACTATTGTTAAATATGTAAAACTACGTATCTTTGCAGCGGCAAGTCCTACACAACCAGCTCCTGTTGAATCCCCCAGGGCGGGAACGCAGCAAGGGTAAACGGTCGTAGCGGTGTGATGTAGGTAGCTTGCCATTTTTTATGCGCTAAAGTCAAGGAAATAACTGCTCCTTATTAAGTTATTGTTTTTTCACCTTCCATCTATCAACTTCTAATTTATCCTGAGTGAGCCCGAATGGCTACTCATTAAGTATCAATTCTATTGTCATTAAACGAAGACGGTAATAGTTTTGGGATAAACTTAATTAATAAAGGCAGTAAAATAGTGCCTCCTGGTAATAAGAAGATTGTTAACGACGGGATGGTTTTACAAATATCCAGTAACTGAGTCTTTACTTTTTGCTTTTCTTCTGCAGAAACTGTCTCTTATACACATCTCCGAGCCCACGAGACCTCTCTACATCTC
>CAJXPE010000321.1 GCA_913057965.1 uncultured Marixanthomonas sp.
TCGTCGGCAGCGTCAGATGTGTATAAGAGACAGCTACTGAAGCATAAAACGCATCCATATCTACGTGAATTATTTTGCGAATGGGCAGCCCTTCTTCCATAGTGTAAATTTAATATCTTTATAGCAACCAAATCTCTAAGAGTTTCAATTATTAAACAGAAAGTTTTGGTTAACTACTAATTAAAAAAACCCGCTTGCGGGCACAACGATGAGCAAAACAGCGATTATTTTAGGAGCAACTGGTTTAACTGGAAGTATGTTGCTTCAGCGGTTACTTAATGACGATTCAATTTCGACCATAAAATTGTTCTCACGTAGTTCAAGTAACATAAAAAGCCCTAAAGTTGAAGAATACCTAATTGATATGTTTCAATTGGAAAAAGAAACGGAACGTTTTACCGGGGATGTTGTTTTTTGTTGCATTGGCACCACAAAATCAAAAACACCGGATAAGGAAACGTATAAAAAGATAGATTATGGTATTCCGGTAGCGGCTTCAAAACTTGCCAAACAAAATTCTATTAAAACATTTGTTGTAATTTCAGCTTTAGGATCAAACCCAGATAGTAGTGTGTTTTATAACAAAGTAAAAGGTGAAATGGAACGCGATGTGTTGCAACAAAACATTTCAGAAACGTATATATTACAACCTTCTTTAATTGGAGGCGATCGATCTGAAAACAGAATGGGAGAGTCCATTGCGCAGTTTTTTGCTAAAACCTTCAGTTTTTTAATTCCGAAGAAATATAAAATGATTGAACCAGAAACCATCGCAAAAGCCATGCAAAACCTACTATATAAACCGTATGCTGAAACGAGAATCCCTTCAGATGAAATTAAAAAGATAGCAACAGTATGATTGAAATAGAACGGAAATTTTTAGTGACTTCCGAAGCTTTTAAAGAACACGCATTTAAAAAAACGAGAATTGTACAAGGATTTTTAAACACACATCCCGAACGAACAGTACGTGTGAGAATGAAAGGCACCGAAGGATTTATTACCGTAAAAGGCATTGGAAACGAAAGCGGAGCCAGCCGTTTTGAGTGGGAAAAACAAATTACTGAAGAAGAAGCTAAATCGTTACTAGAACTCTGCGAACCGGGAAGTATTGAAAAAATAAGATATGAAGTAAAAGCTGGAAAGCATATTTTTGAAGTGGACGAATTTTTTGGTGATAATAAAGGGTTAATTATAGCTGAGGTTGAACTTCATGAAGAGCAGGAAACGGTCACCATCCCCAATTGGATAGGAAAAGAGGTTACCGGAGAAACAAAATATTACAATTCGCAACTAAGCAAGCACCCTTTTAAAACTTGGAACGATGAAAAATAAAATTACGTTACTATGTCTATTGGCAGTACTCTTAAGCTGCGATAACCCAAAAGAAGAAGAAAACACTTTTGTAGAAAAAGAAACACAAATTACAGAGCCTGAAAAAGAATCGGTTGCGCAACTTAAAGAGAAACTGACAAGCGATGGTTATCAAATCTTTGATTATGTAGATGAAAAAACCGGCGATACGGTATTGATGCAACAATATTTCATTGCTTTTTTAAAACGAGGCACCAATAGATCGCAAAATAAAGCTGAAGCTGATAGCTTACAAAAATTACATTTAGCACATTTAGGCAGTATGTATGAACAAGGCTTTGCTGATATTTCGGGGCCTTTTGGGGATGACGGCGATATTCGCGGGATTACTATTTATAATGTTCCTACTCAGAAAATGGCAGATAGTTTGGCCAATATGGATCCAATGGTACAAGCAGGACGTTTAGCCATTGAAATACATCCGTGGTGGGCAGCAAAAGGGTTTTCGTTACGCTAATTAATCTATCACCGAAGTATCAATGACAATGCCTCGTAAATTATGAACCACCAAGTGGTTTAGCATTTGCTGCGTGGAATATTGGGTGTTGAATTCTGGATCGGCTAAAATTTCATCAATTTTAAATAAGTGTATTTCACAAAAAAGGTTCAGGTTTACGTCTTGTTTGATTTCGTTCACTTCTTGTGCTTCCTTCAATAAACCTAAAATTGTTTTAAAAATAATGTTGTTTTTATATTCTTCATAGTGTTTGTGCGCCGAAACGTGATACTTTTTTAATTCAAAATAAAAAGCAGGGTCATAAGAAACCATTTGGTTAATTCCGTAGCGGTAAATAAGAATGATTTTTTGAAGTGGCGACAGTTTTTTTTCAAGAATACGATCTATTTTACTGAAATGTTCCGTGAAAATATAACAGATCGTTTTTTCAATAAGCAGGTCTTTGCTATCAAAATGCGTGTACAATGTTTTCTTTGATACGGCTAATGCTTTAGCAATATCATCCATAGACACACTTTTAACACCGTACTTTTTAAAAAGTTCCAGTGTTTTAATAATAATTTTTTTGTCGTCGTTTTGCATACTTTCTTCTAAAAAAATTCCCGCCCTGCATCGCTACAGGGCAGGAACTGTCTCTTATACACATCTGACGCTGCCGA
>CAJXPE010000322.1 GCA_913057965.1 uncultured Marixanthomonas sp.
AGATGTAGAGAGGTCTCGTGGGCTCGGAGATGTGTATAAGAGACAGGTGTACAACGGTCTCCTTTACTTTACACCGTAATTAAATAGTTAGTTACATTTACTAAGAAACAAGAGGAGAACTAAAACGGTCTTTGGAATAGCAGTTCCTTTATACGTATCAGTCCTCTTGTCTCTCTTAGGTTGCTTTAGGACCATTTGGAATACCAGGAATCTCTTCCTATTAAAGGTGATAGTCATAGCAACATATATTAACCATTCCTTTTTAAAAAGGAACAATATTTAAAAATATGAAAAATTACTTAGACGTGATAGGTATTGATGTGTCTAAATTAACCATCGATGCCCATATTTACAACAGAGCCGTGCACCGAGTATTTTCCAATACCCCCAAGGGTTATAAAGCACTTCTCTCTTGGGTACAAGGGTATTTAGAAGAGCAGTCCTTTTTTTTCTGTTTTGAAAATACAGGACATTATTCTACAAACCTGAGTGTCTACCTATCAGAAAACAACATTGATTATGTTGAAGAAAGTCCGTTGGCCATCAAAAGATCTGTTGGTATAGTTAGGGGTAAAGCGGATAGACTTGATTCAGCAATGATTGCTAGATATGCCTGGTTACATAAAGACGAACTCAGCCTAAGTAGTCCAAGGGAACAAAGTATTCAAGAACTGGGAAGGCTACTATCCTTTAGGGAACAGCTTGTAAGAGACCGTACGGGCAAAATGAGCAGTCTCAAAGAAATGCAGGCTTTGCTCAGCAGCCCATCGACAGATAGCTGCTGCAAGATCATTAAAAAGACCATTCATTATCTCACAAAACAAATAGAAGCACTTGAAGGGCGTATCAATGAACTAGTGAAATGTGATGAGACACTGGATAAAAACTATAAGCTGTTAACTACTTTAAAAGGCGTTGGTTTGATTCTTTCTTGCCAAATGTTATATCACACGAGTAACTTTAAACGATTTGACAGCTGGCGACAGTTTTCCAGTTATTGTGGTGTTGCGCCATTTGAACATAGTTCCGGGACAAGCATAAGGCGAAAGAACAGGATACACCACATAGGTGACAGGAAAATGAAAACACTCTTAACTCTTGCCAGCGTAAGTGCGATACAATGTGATAAAGAGTTGAAACAATATTATAAGAAGAAACTCGCAGAGGGAAAGCCCAAAATGGTTGCTTTGAATAATGTCAGAAATAAAATATTGTCAAGAGCCTTTGCAGTTGTAAAGAGAGGGACACCGTATGTAGAGCTTCAAAAGTTTGTAGCTTAAAAATAAGCTTTAAATAATTAGGATTTGACCTTGGAATACGTATATGGCTCGTAGCGTGTAAATTAGCGATAACTTTTCGGTTAAGCACGAGCCGAATTTTTTAATTTTTCTTATTACCTTTTCTTTTCAATAAGCCAAATTAAAAAATTTGGCGGACTTGCAAATATGCCTTAACTTTGAATTAAGCAACTATCTAGCTATGAGTTATATACGTTGTTAGGCAACGTATTTATTCCGGCTTTGTTTCCACAATTTCTATCGGATATACGCTTTTTATACTTTCTTTTTGTTCTTCTGTTAGTTTGTCAAATTCAATTTGAAATTCGCTCAATGCTTTTTTATCTCGTAAAGATTTAATTGCCGAAGTGATTGTGTTTTGAACTTCGATATAAGTTTGATACATAGTTTCTCTTGATGCACTTATTGCAATTATGGAACTATTTTCATTTTTTCGCTCGTATTCTTTGACTTTTTCCTTTAGCTGTTGAATACTCACTTTTTGACCGTTTGCGAAAATTTCGTTTTTTTCGTTGGTTGATATTTTAAAAGCAGTCGTTAAATCGTGTTCAATTACTTTGCCAGTTGAAGTTCGCAACTTATTATCAATTCCATAATCTACATTTAGTACATCAAAAAGCATCATTGTTCTGAGTTTATAATAATCCAATTCAAAATCTTTTTCTGACAAAACAGATAAAATTTGGTTTGCAACTAAAGAAAGTTGTAAATCGCCCGAATTTTGGACTGAAGAAATTGCTTTTTCGAGCATTCGCAATTTATTCATATCATAGTTTGAGCTGTCTTTCAATATTCTCGATTGACATTCCTGTATTAAAATTCGATTTGGCTGTTCAATAGTTTGAAGTTGCTGAAAAAAAGATTTCGAGGGAACGTGTGTAAATTCATTTCCGTTGGCTATTTCTTGAAAAAAATTACGATAGCTTTTTGCTGTGCTATCAGTCAGCATTTTTTCTTCTACAAGTAATTTTTGATATTCGGAAATCAATTTCTTTAATTGCGCTCCATTGTCAGAATAGGCTTGATAAGAACAATCCATAAACTCCTTTTCAATCCGCTTGTTTTGAGAAAAACAAGATGTGAATAGAAGCAGAATTATGATATTTATCGATAAAGTTTTTTTCATATGTTGCCTAACGTTTGTGTATATGGTTTGTTGCGTGTTTTAAGCAACTAATTTAGTAAATAA
>CAJXPE010000323.1 GCA_913057965.1 uncultured Marixanthomonas sp.
GAGATGTAGAGAGGTCTCGTGGGCTCGGAGATGTGTATAAGAGACAGGTATTTTTGTAAGTTTCATATTTAAATGATACAGAAAAGCCCCAGATAGGGGCTTTTACTATTTATAATTCGATTACCTGTTGATTGGAAAGGATATTTTCAAACGTTTCCCGTTTTCTAATTAAATGCCCTTTTTCTTTATACCAAAGCACTTCGGCTGGACGGTACCGAGAGTTGTAATTGCTCGCCATAGAAAAACAGTAGGCGCCAGCATTGCTAAACGATAATATATCGCCCTCGTGAATTTCAGAAATACGTCGATTGTTGGCAAAGGTATCCGTTTCACAAATATACCCTACTACACTGTAAAAACGTTGTTTCCCTTTTGGGTTTGATACATTTTCAATCTCGTGCTGCGATCCGTATAGCATAGGTCGTATTAAATGGTTGAAACCACTATCTACTTGCGCAAAAACAGTAGAGGTGGTTTGTTTTACCACGTTTACCTGCACTAAAAACTTACCAGCTTCACTTACCAAGAACTTTCCAGGCTCAAAGGCTAGCGTCAATTCTTTTCCGTAGTCTTTGCAAAATTCATTAAAACGTTTGCTCAGCTTTTTTCCTAATTCTGAAACATCTGTTTCAATATCACCTTTTTTGTAAGGAACTTTAAATCCGCTTCCAAAATCAATAAATTCAAGGTTTTTAAAGTGTTTAGCTGTTTCAAATAAAATTTCAGCAGCATATAAAAACACTTCAATGTCTAAAATATCACTACCTGTGTGCATATGAATACCGTTTATTTTCATTCCGGTATTTTCCACAATACGTTCCATTAGAGGCAATTGATGAATAGATATCCCAAATTTACTATCAATATGTCCAACCGAAATATTCGTGTTTCCACCTGCCATCACGTGCGGATTGATACGAATACACACCGGGATATTGGGATGCTTCGTTCCAAACTGCTCTAAAATAGAGAGGTTGTCAATATTGATTTGCACGCCTAATTTGGCGGCAATTTCAATTTCTTCTAATGAAACACCATTTGGGGTATAAATAATATTTTTAGGATCCACACCGGCTTCAAGACTCAAACGTACCTCTTGAATAGAAACCGTGTCTAATCCGCTGCCCAATGAACTAAGCAGTTTTAAGACTGAAATGTTAGACAATGCTTTTACAGCATAATGAATCTTAACCTTCTTAACCTGTTTAAAAGAATTTGTTAGCGTTTTGTACTGTTTTTTTATAGTATCAGCATCATATACATAAACGGGGCTTCCAAACTCTTGCGCTACGGCTAAAAGGTCTTGATTTGTCATAATTTTAGTTTTAAAATTTAAGGGTTAAAAAAGTTGCTAAAATTAATAGGAATATGCGAGTTTACTATTAATAAAATGGTAAAATTTTTAATAAAGAATAGATTGATTTTAGGTTTAAACTGAAAATTCAGATCCTATGAGTTGTTAATTAGTCTGTTCCTGAAACCTGAAACTTAAAACTAACACAGTTGCAACTTCAATACCCAAATGCTACCTTTGCTTACGATAAAAAAACAAACTATGCCTGGATTTGAAGTATTTGGTGCCGAAGAGCGAAAACAAGTAAACGATGTGTTAGAAAGCGGTGTACTCATGCGCTACGGTTTTGATGGAATGCGAAATGGCCATTGGAAAGCAAAACAATTTGAAACGGCTTTTGCTGAACGCATGCAAAGCGCCCATTGCCAATTGGTTTCTAGCGGTACGTCGGCTTTAACCGTAGCATTGGCTTCTGCCGGAGTAGGAGCAGGGGATGAAGTAATTATGCCCACGTTTACTTTTGTTGCGAGCTTTGAATCAATTATGATGTTGGGAGCCGTTCCTGTTTTGGTAGATATTGACGATACATTAACACTAGATCCAGAAGCTGTTGAAGCTGCCATTACACCAAAGACAAAATGTATCATGCCAGTGCATATGTGTGGTTCTATGGCAGATCTAAAAGCTTTAAAGGCTATTTGTAACAAACATAACCTTTTGCTTTTAGAAGATGCTTGCCAAGCTATTGGCGGAACTTTTGAAGGGAAACCTTTAGGTAGTTACGGTGATTTAGGTTGTTTTTCATTCGATTATGTAAAAACCATTACCTGCGGAGAAGGAGGTGCGGTAATTACAAATTCTGAAAAATATGCTGTAAACGCTGACCAATACCAAGATCATGGCCACGATCATGTTGGAACAGATCGCGGAGCTGAAACACATCCACACTTAGGATATAATTTCCGTATTTCTGAATTAAATGCGGCTGTAGGAATTGCACAATTAGATAAATTGGATTCTATTCTTGCGACTCAAAAAAAGAATTATACCATTATCCGTGAAGTATTAGAAACAATTGAAGGGGTAACGTTTAGACGTGTTCCAGAAGGTGGAGAGGAAAATTATTCCTGTCTCTTATACACATCTCCGAGCCCACGAGACCTCTCTACATCTCG
>CAJXPE010000324.1 GCA_913057965.1 uncultured Marixanthomonas sp.
GTAAGGAGTCGTCGGCAGCGTCAGATGTGTATAAGAGACAGACTTATACAGATGCTGGTGCAACTGCTGATGGTGGTGAAGAAGTAACAAGTTCAGGAACCGTAGACACTTCTATAGTAGGAACTAACGACATAACATACACAGCTACAGATGCTGCAGGAAATATAGGAACAGCAACCAGAACGGTAATAATCACAGCAGATGCAACGCTTCCAGTAATTACTTTGGTTGGCGATAACTCAATTACAATTGAAGCAGGTTTTACTTACACAGATTTAGGTGCTACTGCAAGTGATAACATAGATGGTGACATCACCAATAGTATTATAGTTGCAGGAGATACAGTAGATTCAAACCTAGAAGGTACTTATACAATTACGTACAATGTATCAGATACAGCAGGTAATGTAGCTGAAGAAGTGACGCGAATAATTATAGTTGAAGATACAGCCGCTCCTATAATTAGTGGTTTAGCTAGTTATACTGTACTTGAAAATATAGAAAATCTAGTACTTGGTTCTGTTAGTTCAGATTCAGAGACTATATGGAGTATTGCAGGAGAGGATGCAGCATTATTTTCTATTAATCAAGAAGGAGCGTTTAGCTTCAATGAATCTCCAGATTATGAAACTCCTTTAGATAATAATAAAGGAAATGATTACTTAATCAAAATAATAGCAACAGATTTAAATGAAAATATTTCAGAGCTAGAAGTTACAATTAACGTTTTAGATACAGACGAAATAGCCCCATATATTATTTCAATGACTTTTAGTGATGATTTCTTGTCAGGAACCGATCGTACTATTATTGAGGTAAGATTATCAGAAGAAATAAAACATTTTTCTGAAGAAGCTATGATATGTGATGAAGGTGATTTTAGGCTTATAGAACATAATAAAGATATTTGTTATTTAGAGCTTGTACCAGACAGAGAGATTGATGATTATGCTAAGTTTAGGGTTGTAGCAGGCAAATTTACTGACTTGGCAGGAAATGAAAATTTAGCTTTTTTAGATTCTGTACGAGTAGATACTAGAGGTCCAGATATTGTATTTAAGGCGTCTAGAGATACGATCGTAATAAATCAAACAGTAATAATGAAATTATCTTTCACTGAAAAGCCAAAAGACTTTAATGCAAAATTATTTGATGTTAATATCGGTGAATTAAGTAATTTAACGAAAGAAAACGACACGCTTTATTCAGCGATTTATAATGCGCCGGATATTGATGTTTATGGTCAAGTTAAAGAAGATGTTATTATATCAGTACCATCAAATTCATTAGAAGATCAGTATGGTAATTCAAATTTAAAAGCCAGATCAGTTCGTTTTTTCTTAGATACAACAACCGCTTACGGAGAGCCAGAAGTAGCAGAAACGAGTGAAGGACAACCAATAGTACAAGCAGTATTTGGTTCTGAACTTCAGGCGGCAGCAGATTTGCTGTATCAGATTGCAAGTCCTTTATCCGTTGCAGTAGAAAGAGATTCAGTAGGAAACCCTGTTCTAGATGAGAATGGTGATGAAATACCGCTAGCCGGAAGAGATTCGTCTGATCCGGGAGATTTAATTTTTAATGAGGATGGTAGTTTTGAATTTATTCCAGATGAACATTTTTATGGAGTAGTAACTTTTCAGCATTTTATAACAGACGAATATGGTCAAGAATTTGGTCCGTATGAGGTAGTAATTGAGATAGAAGAAGTTCCTGATGAAGACGGAATACCAACTGCATTAGAGGAAATTTTCCCAAATAATGATATTGATGGTGATGGTATTCCAGATAGAAAAGCAAACCATGTGGTTACTTTTCCAATGGGGAGCGCACAAGAGTTTAAAGATGCTTTAGAATGGGCAAATTTACCTAAAAATGAAAGAGCTAATGATTCAAGAAAACCTCAGTCTTCATCTATGGGTTCTATTGTTGCTGGAAGTAGAGATGCCTCTGGAAAGACTACTGCAGACAATACGCTTAAATTAAAAAATATTTCAATTAATCCGCGTCCTGAAATTGATCCGTTTGAATCAGAAGTAAATTTCAATCAAGATCCAATACAGTTTTCTCTAGGTTCAACAGAACAGACATTTACAGATTTAGACGGTAATCCTTCTAATGGAACCCAAGTAAGACTTGTGATTAATTTACCAGTTCCTATTAAAGCAATTACTTTCTTAAAAACAAAACCTTCTGGAGAAGTTTTTGAATATTTAGATGACCAAGATCTTGCAACATTTGATGACGGAGCAACTTTAATTGATGACAATGGAGATGGATTCATTGAAACTGTAGTCATTACAATAACAGATAATGGAGTTGGGGATAATAATCCTATTATTGGAGAGATTGATGATCCAGGAGCACTTGCATTATATGGGCCAGTTGTTAAAAACACAAACCTTTATCCCTGTCTCTTATACACATCTGACGCTGCCGACGACTCCTTACGTGTAG
>CAJXPE010000325.1 GCA_913057965.1 uncultured Marixanthomonas sp.
AGACAGGATAAATTGGATAGATTCCGAAAGAGCGTTAATTCAATTTGCAGGACCTATTTTTTCATATCCTTTAACGGGTAAACAACTAGATGATTACTGTAGTATTTCAGAAATAGAACCTAAAAAGATAATAGATACTAAAACAGGAAACGTTATTGGTCATTGCGAGCTAAACTTTCAAAACGAATACCCTCGGTTATCAAGAATTTTGATAGGAGATAAAGAGTATAGAGGTAAAGGGCTGGGGAAACATATTGTCAGGCTAATGATTCAAAAAATTCAAAATAAAGCAACTGTTGAAAAAGTTGACCTTCGAGCATTTGGATGGAACGAAAATGCAGTCCGATTATATAAAAAAGAAGGCTTTGAAATCCAGCATGAAGCTACGGGACAATTCAAGTTCCGTGACGAATCATGGACAAACTTGTATATGATAAAACAAATTTAAATTTCAACCATAATTTATACTCTTGCAATTATTGATTTAAAAATACGACAATAGCAATAGAAGCAATAATAATATAGAGAGTTAAAACCCTTTCTATTTCTTACTTAATTATTTATACTTAGAGAATGCGCACAAAATCACTGAAGAAAAACAAGATTAATGTAGTAACCTTAGGCTGTTCTAAAAATGTTTACGATAGCGAAGTGTTGATGGGGCAATTACGCGCCAATGATAAAGAGGTTGTTCATGAAGAGGAAGGAAATGTAGTAGTAATCAATACTTGTGGCTTTATTGCGAATGCAAAGGAAGAAAGTGTAAATACTATATTAGAATATGTTCAGAAAAAAGAAGAAGGAACGGTAGACAAAGTTTTTGTTACCGGTTGTCTTTCTGAACGGTACAAACCCGATCTTCAAAAAGAAATTCCAGATGTAGATCAATACTTCGGGACTACAGAATTACCCGGTTTATTAAAAGCCCTTGGAGCCGATTATAAACACGAATTGATTGGCGAGCGATTAACAACTACGCCGAAAAATTACGCGTATTTAAAAATTGCTGAAGGTTGTGATCGTCCGTGTTCGTTTTGTGCCATCCCGTTAATGCGCGGAAAACACAAAAGTACGCCTATTGAAGATTTAGTGACCGAAGCTGAAAAGCTAGCGGCAAATGGGGTAAAAGAATTGATCCTAATTGCACAAGATCTTACCTATTACGGTCTTGATTTGTATAAAAAACGAAACCTTGCCGAACTACTTAAAAACTTGGCAAAGGTTGAAGGTATTGAGTGGATCAGGTTGCATTATGCATTCCCAACCGGTTTCCCAATGGATGTGTTGGACGTGATGCGGGAAGAGCCAAAAGTATGTGATTATATCGATATTCCATTGCAGCATATTTCGGATCATATTTTAAAATCGATGCGCCGCGGAACTACCTATGAAAAAACAACCAATCTTTTAAAAGACTTTAGAAAGTATGTTCCCAATATGGCCATCCGTACCACCCTTATCGTAGGATATCCTGGGGAAACGGAGGAAGATTTCCAATTACTTAAAAATTGGGTAGAAGAGATGCGTTTTGAACGGTTAGGCTGTTTTACGTATTCACACGAAGAAAATACACACGCTTTTAACTTAGAAGACGATGTACCGGAAGATGTAAAAATGGATCGGGCTAATGAAATTATGGCCATTCAGTCACAGATTTCTTGGGAATTGAATCAGCAGAAAATTGGTAAAAAATTCCGTGTTTTAATTGATAGAAAAGAAGGTAGTTACTTTGTAGGGCGTACCGAATTTGACAGTCCAGACGTAGATAACGAAGTGTTGGTCAATGCTGAAGATGGATACCTAAGAACAGGCGAATTTTTCAACGTAAAAATAACAGCCGCCGAAGATTTTGATTTGTACGGGGAAGTAGTTAAAAGCTAATAAAATCATGAGAATTTCTTTTATAGTTTTTTTATTCCTTTTTATTTCGTGTAAAAATGAAGTAAAAAAAGAGGATAAAATATCTCCTAAAGAAATAACTGAAAACGTTCAATTAATTTCCAACCCTACTTCGGCAAACAGTTCATTGCCACGATTGTTCAGTAATGGGGAGTCCCTTTTCTTATCGTACATAACACAACAGAATAGCCTTTCAACGTTATATTACTCGGAGTATAAATCTGAAACTTGGCAGGATCCTATTGCAGTTAACTCTGGGACAGATTGGTTTGTAAATTGGGCAGATTTCCCGGATATAGCCGAAAATAATGGCACTGTTTTAACAAGCCATCTACAAAAGTCAGCGAAAGGTACATATACGTATAATGTAAAATTAGACCATTACAATTCCGAAGAAGAAAGCTGGAAGAGTGATTTTCTTCTCCATAATGATGATACAAAAAGCGAACACGGGTTTGTTTCGATGATACCAAGGAAAAAAGATTTTTTTGTAACGTGGTTAGATGGTCGAAATACTGTTGGAGGGGGTCATGAAA
>CAJXPE010000326.1 GCA_913057965.1 uncultured Marixanthomonas sp.
AGATGTAGAGAGGTCTCGTGGGCTCGGAGATGTGTATAAGAGACAGTTACAATATTTTCAGCTAATTTATCACCAATACCCGAAACATAACTCAATAACGAAGTGCTGGCGGTATTGATGTTGACACCTACGGCATTTACGCAGGTTTCCACCACGCGGTCCAAGGAATTTTTAAGTTTGGTTTGGTCCACATCGTGCTGATATTGCCCAACTCCAATTGATTTAGCATCGATTTTAACCAATTCTGCTAAGGGGTCTTGCAAACGTCGCCCAATAGAAACCGACCCCCGAACCGTAACATCATAATTTGGAAACTCATCCCGAGCAATTTTTGAAGCCGAATAAATAGAAGCACCCGCTTCGCTTACGACAAATACTTGAATGGGACGGTCAAATTGAATTCGGCGGATTAGCTGTTCGGTTTCTCTGGAAGCGGTTCCATTACCAATGGCAATGGCTTCAATTTTATGGGCATTTACCAAAGTGCTAATTTTTTTGATCGCTCCTTTTGAATCATTTTTTGGCGGATGCGGATAAATGGTTTCGTTGTGCTCCAATCCGCCTTGTGCGTCTAGGCAGACAATTTTACAGCCGGTTCTAAATCCTGGATCGATTGCTAAAACTTTCTTTTCACCTAACGGGGAACCCAATAACAATTGTTTCAGGTTTTTCGCGAATACCTGTATGGCGGTTTCGTCTGCTTTTTCTTTAGCCGCGGTTAAAATTTCGTTGGAAAGTGCCGGAAACAATAATCTTTTATAGGCATCTACTATAGCCATTGAAATTTGCTCAGCACAGTCACCGTTCGATTTTATGACTCTGTTCTCAATTTTGTGAAGTGCTTTTTCATCATCAATTTCAATCTTTAAACGAATAAAGCCTTCTTCCGTAGCACGAAGAATCGCCAACAATCGGTGTGACGGACAACGACTTAATGCTTCGCTCCATTTAAAATAATCCCTAAACTTCTGTGCTTTTTCATCATCCTTTTTGGTTTTCACTACTTTGGTAGTAAGTAATGCGTGGCGTTCTAATTGATTCCGAAGCATATTTCGAATGTCGCTCCGTTCGTTAACCCATTCTGAAATGATGTGGCGCGCGCCCTCCAAAGCATCTTCGACTGGAATGGAATTCGAAGAATATTGTTCAGCAATCGAATCGATATTTGAAGCATTTTGCGCCATAATGATTTTGGCGAGTGGCTCCAAACCATTGTTTCTAGCCGTATCGGCTTTGGTTTTCCGTTTCTTTTTATACGGCAGGTATAAATCTTCTAATGTGGTGCTATCGGTAGTTTCTTCTATTTTTTTCTGAAGCTCATTGGTAAGTACGTCTTGTTCTTCCAACGCTTTTAAAATAGTGGCTTTTCGCTTTTCGAAGGTTTCAAATGCTTCTTTATACGATACAATATCGCCAATTTGCACTTCGTCTAAATTCCCTGTTTGTTCTTTTCGGTAGCGTGAAATAAATGGAATGGTACAGTCTTCGTTCAACAAAGCAATGGTGTTTTGTATTGCTTTTTCGGGAAGTTGGGTGTTGCTTTTTATATATTGAAGTACTTGCTTCATATTTTAAAAATAAAAAACCTCAAATAAATAACTTGTAAAAACTGTTTGTAAACAGAAAACAAGAGTACTTATTTGAGGAATAAAAATGTAAGTAATTAATTTATCGTTGCTCCGTTGCTTACTTTATCACCTGTACTAAGTGGCGTCGAAGTGTCGGGGTTTACAAAAGATAATTTCCCTTCTGCTGTTTCGGTCATTAATATCATGCCTTGGCTTTCTACACCGCGTAATTTTCTAGGGGCCAAATTAACGAGTACCGTTACTTTTTTACCAATTACTTCTTCGGCTTTAAAACTTTCAGCGATTCCTGAAACGATAGTGCGGACATCGATACCCGTATCCACTTTTAATACCAGTAATTTTTTCGTTTTTGGCATTTTTTCAGCTTCGATAATCGTACCCACACGCATATCGAGTTTGGTGAAATCTTCAAACTGAATGGTTTCTTTTTCGGGCTCTACGGTTTTGTTCATGGCTTCATTGGCCTTTTTACTAGCTTCTAGCTTATCTAACTGTTTTTGTATTTGTTCGTCTTCAATTTTACTGAAGAGCAATTCGCCTTTCCCTATTTGGTGACTAGGTTTTATAAGTTCAGTTTTTGAAGTGACATCGTTCCAGTTGTTCTCGATACGATTCTCCTGCGTCGAATCACTCGAACCGACATTCAACATATTCTT
The DNA here is from genome assembly GCA_913057965.1 of uncultured Marixanthomonas sp. Classification (GTDB taxonomy): domain Bacteria; phylum Bacteroidota; class Bacteroidia; order Flavobacteriales; family Flavobacteriaceae; genus Marixanthomonas. Next base: position 2,246 of record CAJXPE010000326.1, read on the forward strand.
TAATTTCTCTGAAGTAAACGGTAAAAATGGCTCGCTTAAAATTGATAGAGCAGAGGCGATTTGCAATGCGACATACATTACTGTTTTAGTGCTGTCTCTTATACACATCTCCGAGCCCACGAGACCTCTCTACATCTC
>CAJXPE010000327.1 GCA_913057965.1 uncultured Marixanthomonas sp.
ACGAGATGTAGAGAGGTCTCGTGGGCTCGGAGATGTGTATAAGAGACAGTCCTAACCATTCCTTTTCCATCATGGTGTCGATGAAATTAGGCAGTTCAAAAATATCGTGCTCTTCATCATCTGGCACATTTTTATGAATACCATTTGCTACGTGAACTAGCGTGTCAAGACCTACAACATCAACCGTACGGAAGGTAGCCGATTTTGGACGACCGATTACTGGTCCGGTTAATTTATCAACCTCTTCAACGGTTAGGCCCATTTCTTTTACTTGATGGAATAAGCTTTGAATTCCGAAGATTCCAATACGATTTCCTATAAAAGCAGGTGTGTCTTTAGCTACAATTGAAGTTTTTCCAAGAAACTTTTCACCATATTCATTTAAGAAATCAAGCACATCTTGATCGGTTTTTGGTCCTGGGATGATTTCAAAAAGCTCTAAATATCTTGGAGGATTAAAGAAGTGCGTTCCGCAGAAGTGTTTCTGGAAATCTTCGCTTCTACCTTCACTCATCATATGAATAGGAATTCCCGATGTGTTTGAAGTAATTAGGGTTCCTTCTTTTCTGTGTTTTTCAAGGTTTTCGAATACTTGTTGTTTAATGTCTAGTCGCTCAACAACAACCTCAATAATCCAATCTACTTCAGAAACCTTTGCAATATCATCTTCCATATTTCCAGTAGAAATACGGTCTGCAAAATCTTTGTGGTAAAGTGGGGCAGGCTTCGATTTTATGGAATCTTGTAACGACTGATTTACCAAGCGGTTTCGTACTTGTTTGTCTTCAAGGGTTAATCCTTGTTTTTTTTCTTTATCTGTAAGTTCGCGCGGAACAATGTCTAGCAGTAATACCTCCACGCCAATGTTGGCAAAGTGACAGGCAATCCCGCTTCCCATAATTCCGGAGCCGATAACGGCTACTTTATTTATTCTTCTCTTAGACATATTATGCTATTTTTTCGGTATATATTTTTTTTGAATTGATCAGTTCTAAAATGGTGTTGGCCACTTTTGTAAATGTTCTTAATTCTTCTTCTGAAATGTTCTCTTTTACTGCTTCGTCAAAACGAAGCACTACATTTTTTGAAAACTCTCTCATTTCTTTCCCAAAAGGGGTTAAGTGTATTAAAACTCCGCGACCGTCTTCTGGGTTAGGTTTTCGTTCAATCAAGCCTTTCGCTTCCATATTTTTTAAGGTACGAGATAGGCTAGTGGCTTCCATTCCCATCTTAGGGCCTAAGGCTGTTGATGGGGTTCCTTCTTCAGGATCTATGCTTATTAAGGCAAAGCCTGTTGCCATCGTACTATCTTTTTTACTCGCTTCTTCATTATACATTTTCTGTACGTTCATCCACGTAGATCGTAGTATGTAATCTATTGTTTTTTCTTTCAAAAAGTATTGGTTTAATTTTTCGGAATACCAAAGATAGAAAAATTTATTATGCGTGCATAGTAAATAAATGTAAAATTTTTCAGATGAATGTTAAATAATCGTGTGAAATGAAAAAGGAGTGAGGTTTTTATCTTTTTTTAAGAAACTTGATAGAGATTTGATCGGAGGGCAAAGCCCACAAGTTCACCAACAGTATTAAGTTCGAGCTTCTTTTTGATATTTTTTTTATGTTTTTCTACAGTATGCGAAGAGATATTTAAATAGCTAGCTGTCTCTTTACTAGTTTTACCGGAAGCAATTACTACTAAAATTTCTTTTTCCCGTTTAGTAAGTTCGTCAATTTGCTCAGTATAATCTGTGTTTTCGATTATGCTATCATTCTCCTTTTGGTAATTTAAATACGCTAAATCTATTGTTACTTTTAATTGAACTTCATTAAAGGGTTTTAATAAATAGGCAAATGGCATGGTTTCTTTGGCACGTTTTAAAATGTCGGGGGAGTCGTAGGCGGTTAAGTATACTACTGGTATTGTTTTTAACTGCTTAAACTCGGTGATGATGTCGATCCCGTCTTTGTCTTCGTTTAAGTTAATATCACAAATTATAACATCGATATCATTCGCTTTAAAATGAATATATGCTTCTTCGTAATTTCGAGCGGTCTTGACCTGTATAGATGGATCTTTTTCTAACAACAATTTAATGTCTTTAGCGATAATAAATTCATCTTCAATTAGTAAAATTTGTCTCATCTGTTGGATGGTTTTATAATGCACAAGGCATTTTTATCGTATTTACAACCCCGTTAGAATTTTCTGTAATAATTGTGCCATTTAATTGGTATACCATTTCGGTTACCATATCTAACCCTAATGAATCTTGTTTTATGTCTTCTTTTTTATACCCCACGCCATTATCTCTGTCTCTTATACACATCTCCGAGCCCACGAGACCTCTCTACATCTC
>CAJXPE010000328.1 GCA_913057965.1 uncultured Marixanthomonas sp.
CGAGATGTAGAGAGGTCTCGTGGGCTCGGAGATGTGTATAAGAGACAGCATTGTACCAGTGCCAAGCCTCTTCATTAATGGGTTCGCCTACGGTGCCTAATACTTTTAGCGAGCTGAGGTCGTGTTTTTCAACAAACTCTATGTTTTGTTTTGCCAAGGCCCTGATTGCCGTAGGAGCGGTATAAAACTGATTAACTTTATGCTTTTCAACTATTTGCCAAAAGCGTCCCCAATCGGGGTAATGCGGTACGCCCTCGTACATTATCGTGGTGGCACCATTAGCCAACGGACCATAAACAATGTAACTGTGGCCGGTAATCCAGCCAATATCTGCCGTACACCAATACACATCATTTTCACGGTATTGAAACACATTTTTAAAGGTGTAAGCCGTGTTTACCATATATCCGGCGGTGGTATGCACCATCCCTTTTGGTTTCCCAGTAGAGCCGGAGGTGTATAAAATAAACAGTGGGTCTTCGGCATCCATTACTTCCGGTTCGCAGGTGGTTTCAGCTTTATCCAATAGCGGTTGTAGCCACTCATCCCGACCTTCTTTCATAGTGATATCTGCTTCTATTCGTTTAGCGACCAATACGTTTTTTACACCTTCGCAAGTCTCCAACGCTTTGTCTACAATTCCTTTTAAATCGATTGTCTTTTTTCCTCTAAAAGAACCATCTGCCGTAATCACTATTTTACAATCGGAATCGTTAATCCGCGTCGCCAAAGCATTCGAAGAAAACCCAGCAAATACCACAGAATGTATTGCGCCAATACGGGCACAGGCCAATAAAGAGATGGCCAATTCAGGGATCATCGGTACATAAATACATACCCGATCGCCTTTTTTTACACCCTTGTCTTTTAATACGTTCGCAAATTGGCACACCCTGTCGTGCAACTGCTGATAGGTAATATGTTCTGCTTTTTCCGAAGGATCATTCGGTTCAAACAGAATAGCCGTTTTATCGCCCCGAATGCGCAAGTGACGGTCGATGCAATTTTCGGTAATATTGAGTTTGGCACCTTTAAACCAAGTGACTTTCGGTTTGCTGAAATCCCACGACAGCACTTCATCCCACTTTTTGCGCCACATAAAATGCTCTTCGGCAATCTCATCCCAAAACGTTTCCGGGTAGCGAACCGATTTACGGTAAACGGTAAAATATTCTTCTAAATTTTTTATGTGGTAGTTGCTCATGGATGTTATTTTATTATTTGAAGAAAAGAGTGAATACCAAAGTTAAGGAATGTAGGGGAGAATAGGAAGGGAAAATAAGCCCGCCCCAATTTTCAGTAAACTGAAAATGTCCCCTATCTTTCAGGAGGGGAGCTTTTTTGTTAATTTTAGATGTGGTTTTAGGAAGATTAGGATATTGTATATAAAAAGTAGAATAGAAGAATTATAGCCGAAACTTGAAAAATATATCCTACGATTGCATTTTTCTTTAGTTCTTTTTGATTGTAAAAGGTGTTGAATTTTCTTTTCCCGAAATGAGCAGAATATCTAATGATGGCACCGAACCATTCCGATGTGTTCAATTGATTTCCAGCTTCATTGAGCCAGTCCATATCATTTTTTGAATGAATTTTAAACCATTTAGGATCGTTGTTATGTGGATGAAAACTCTGTTTATCGCCCAAATACTTTTTCCCATTGATATCAGTTAAAATCGCAAGACATTTTAGGGTGTTTTCTTTTTCATACAACTGAATTTGAAAGGTAGCTTCTATAATAAAATCAGTAGGTTTCCCTTCACTTTTTAATATTTCTTGTATGGTATTCTTAAATTTTGGTACTTGAATTAATATAGGTTTTAATGCTAGTACTTTTGGTGTTATCGTACTTTTTTGGATATCGATAACAAGTTCGATATATCCCTTTTGAATAGCGATATTCCATATCCAATCGGCCATGGTTCCCTTTTCGTAAAAAAAGCCATTGCTGAAGTATTGCTCAGTTAGCAGGTTGGGTAGGTCTTGTATGGAGTTTTTATAAGGCAATGCAAATTGTAATTAGATTCTTTTAATCGTTTAACAAGATAATTAAATTGAATTAGTATTTAATATATAATAATTAAAACATCGTAAACCTAAGTTAAATCAATACTTTCAGTCTAATAGCTAACTTATAAAGTTACTTGTCAACAAAAAACAAACACTTACAAACGTTTACAAACAACTATAAACGAAAGTAAATACGTACCAACCGAATAAAACTTCCAGCCCGTTCTATGTTTGTACCGTTGAATAATTAGTTCAACAATAATCTTAACTGTTAATCCTTAAAATTTAAAATCTGTCTCTTATACACATCTCCGAGCCCACGAGACCTCTCTACATCTC
>CAJXPE010000329.1 GCA_913057965.1 uncultured Marixanthomonas sp.
AATTTGTAGAACGAAAGTCAAATCAGGTCAGGGACTATCATTTAAAATCATAAACCCAGATAGTCCCTTTCCATTAAAACCGTTCTATTATGCCGACATCTATCATTACCACAGACGATCTTCGGGAATTCAAAATGGAATTGCTGGATGATATTAAGAAACTACTTACCAAACAAACTAAAGGAAGCCTCAAAAAGTACCTTAAATCTTCCGAGGTTATGGACTTGCTTCAAGTCAGTCCTGGCACACTTCAAAATCTTCGTATCAATGGCACATTGCCATACACCAAAGTGGGTGGTATCATTTATTACGATACAGAGGAAATTCAAAAAGTGATGGATGCCAACCGCGTGCATCACGGTCTAAACTCTTAAGTGATGAACTACATAAAGCTACTTAATGCGGCTTTTGAAAGGTTCTATTTTGATGACCGCCTAAACCCCACCCATATCAGCCTGTATATGGCATTGTTCCAAGAATGGAACAGTTGCCGTTTTATGGATGAATTTTATGTGAACCGTAGGGAACTGATGCGAGTGGCCAAAATTGGTTCAAAATCAACCTACCATAGATGCATCAGGGACTTAGACTCTTGGCACTACCTTTTCTATTACCCTTCCAACAACCCCTACAAAGGCAGTAAGATCAAGATGGCCATTATAGGGACAGGTGATGAACCGGTTACGGGATCGTACAATCCCATATTGGAACAGCTTGCGGAACAATACTATCCCAGAGGTGTACCGCTTAGGGGACACCTCCACCCCAAAAATGGACAGGTTGTGAACCTACATCGTCCCATAGATGGACAAGTATTGGTATCTAATACAAACAATATCAAACAAGAAAACTATATAAAAAAGCCAAAGGGCAGGCAGGCTGTTTTTATTTTTTTTAAAGAAAAAGGTTTTGATGCTGAGGAAGCAAAAAAATTCTTTGAGTATTACCAAGCACGCAATTGGCAAACAAGCGATGGAAAAGAAATTCGAGATTGGCGAGCAGTAGCCATCAATTGGATGGATAGGGCTGAATTATTCGATGAGGAAAAAAAAGTACACAAAAAACAAGCGTCCCAAAACAAGGACAACTTGCGTACCGCTAAAAACAAAGATTATGGTCAACCCCTCTAAAATTACCGAAGGTGGCGTGGAATATTCGTTAGGAAAATTTGATGGCAAGAGTGTAATCTATGATTTCTCGAAAATTTTGATCTATCTCAATGCTAAAGGGAAACTTCTTTTTGGGAAGAAGTTCAAGATTTATGATGAGGATAGGGATATACTGCTAAAGCTTTGTTCCTATTTTATCAAAGATAGAGACAATTGCAAATCTTATGGAATAGATATTGACAAAGGTATCTTGCTTTCCGGGCCTGTAGGTTGCGGAAAGACCAGCTTGATGAAATTGCTGCGCCATATCGTGCCAATGCAGCGGCCTTATGAAATGATTCCTTGCCGAAATGTAACCTTCAGCTTTAACCACTTGGGTTTTAAAACCGTTGAGGAATATGGTAATACCAAATTTTACTGTTTCGATGATTTGGGTGTGGAGCCAGCCGGCCGTTTCTATGGTAAGGATTTAAACGTAATGGGGGAAGTGTTATTGTCCCGATATGAACTCTACCTTAGTAGCAAACGAAAAATTAAGACCCATGCCACCACAAACCTAAACGCTGAAGAACTGGAAGATCGTTATGGCAACCGTGTTCGTAGCAGGATGCGAGAACTGTTTAATTTGATTGCTTTTGATAAGAATACTGGGGATAAGCGGAAGTAACTTACTCTTCCCACACAACGCTTAATACAGAATTATGTGAACTTGAAATAATACAGTATTCAAAGAACTTAAAATCGTTATCATCTTCCCAATTTTTTAAATCAAACCAAGTGGATTTCCAAATTTGTTGCTTTGATTGGTGTTTAGGATATATTTTATCTTTTTCAAAAAATTCCATTGCAACGGAATCTTCTGGTGGTTCAAGTTTTGTTCTATCGATAATGAAATGGGGATAACCTTGCGGCCATTTCCAATAACTTACGGTTTTGTTATGCGAGTGAAATAGACAAATCGGATGGTCGCCCAACTCAAAATATTTAAAAGCTATAGATGTAATGCTTGTTTTGAAAAAGGTAGCTAAATTCCGAAGCAATTGTGGTGAAAATTTTTTGCCTTTTTGTTTCTCAAAGAAAAGATGACTTGGCATTAATAATTCTGAAGCAAATTGATTGGCTTCATATTCTATACGTCCATTCTTTGCTTGTTTTTCCTTATTGTTAAACCAAGAAGTCGTAGCTTCAGTATCGTTGTGAATCTGTCTCTTATACACATCTCCGAGCCCACGAGACCTCT
>CAJXPE010000330.1 GCA_913057965.1 uncultured Marixanthomonas sp.
ATCTACACGTAAGGAGTCGTCGGCAGCGTCAGATGTGTATAAGAGACAGTACCTACAGAGTCCATCACCGAAACTTTTAATAGTAAGGTGCAGCCTGCAGTTGATTTTTTAGGAAATATACTATTTTGGGATCCATTTGCCAGTACAGGAATATATGACCCGGTGGTTTATACAGATTATAAACAAGTACCAATCCCTAATTGGGAAGCTACAACAGATAATACCTATCATTTGAAAAAATGGCTAATTCCTGAAGGGAAAAAGGTAAATAAAGGCGATAAAATAGCGATACTAGAAACAAATAATGGGAATACAACTCCAGTTTATGCTTCAGTGACCGGAAAATTAAAATATTTAGTAGCCGAAGGCAATGAAATATTTAATCCTAATAACACAACCGATGTGATAGAACAAGGGGCTCATATGTTAGCTTTGCTACAATATGATAAGCCGCAGCCTTTACAATATGCTAATGGCGATATAAAAACCAATACCATTCCTTTTATTGTTATTTGGTTAATTCTGGGTAGTATATTTTTTACTTTTCGGCTTGGTTTTGTCAATATCAGGGGCTTTAAACACTCCATAGACTTAGCAAAAGGAAAGTACGACGATCCTAACGCTCCAGGGACAATTACACATTTTCAAGCGATGGCGACTGCAGTTTCTGCCACCGTGGGGCTTGGTAACATTGCTGGGGTAGCGGTAGCTATTTCACTAGGTGGAGCGGGCGCCACTTTTTGGATGTTTATGGCTGGTTTTTTTGCCATGAGTTTAAAGTTCGCTGAATGTACATTGGGAGTAAAATACCGTATAATTGAAAACGGACGAATTTTTGGAGGTCCCATGAATTATTTGCGATACGGTCTTGAAAAAAGAAATTTAAAAGGCTTAGGGAAGTTTCTAGCAGCATTATTCGCTTTGTTAGGAGTTATTGCTTCATTTGGTGGAGGTAATATGTTGCAGTCTAATCAAGCCTTTAAAATAGTATCAGAACAGCTTCCTTTTCTTGAAGGACACGGCTTTTGGTTTGGAGTCTTCTTTGCGGGATTAGTAGGTGTGGTTATCATTGGCGGTATAAATAGTATTGCTCGTGTAACTGGAAAAGTGGTGCCTTTTATGGCTATAGTGTATGTATTAGGATGTCTTATTGTAATAGGAACACATATAGAAAACATTGGCGGTGCTTTTTCAGCAATTTTTAACGGTGCTTTTTCAGCCGAAGCTCTTAAAGGAGGTTTTATAGGAGTGCTCATTATCGGGCTGCAACGAGCCGCATTTTCTAGTGAAGCGGGAGTAGGATCGGCAGCGATCGCTCACAGTGCTTCCAAGACTAATAACCCCATAGCCGATGGTTTTACATCTTTAGTAGAGCCTTTTATTGATACCATGGTAGTTTGTACTATGACGGCTTTAGTGCTGATCTTTACAGGAATGCACGAAGTAGATGGACTCGGAGGGGTAGAGTTAACATCAGATGCCTTTGGAAGTGTAATTTCTTGGTTTCCAGCGGTACTTGCCTTTGCTGTATTTCTTTTTGCTTTTTCAACCATGGTCTCTTGGTCGTATTACGGTATGCGTTCGTGGACATATTTATTCGGACGTAGCAAACAATCTGAACTTATTTACAAAGTCATGTTTCTACTATTTGTAGTGCTAGGAGCTTCTGCAAGTTTAGGAGCCGTGCTAAGCTTTTCTGATATGATGATTTTAGCAATGTCCTTTCCGAACATAATAGGGCTTTATATTATGTCTCCTGAAATACGAGCTGATATGGAAGCTTACTGGGAAAGACTTAAAAAAGGAGAATTGTATATAAACGCCAAGTTTAAAAAAGCATAATATATACACATTTTGAAAAATCAACCGACTCAGCAAATTAAAAAAGCTAGTCGGTTTTTTTATTTCTAATTACTAGTAAGAAGCTCTTATTGAAAAACCTCTTGATGATAGCTTAGTTCTTCATTGCATTTCATATATAAAAAATTATTATTTCATTTTACAGAAAAGCGTCTCATTTCTCCAAAGAGGAAGATTAGAATAGCTTGTATAATCTCAACTCCCGACATACGATTTTAAAATACTCTTTAAGCAATGTTGACATTGGGGTAAAAAGTATCAACCGAGGTTATATCACCCGATAACATTATTATTTGTTATTTCACGTATCAACTTAAATCCTTGTTAATTAGCTTTCTATGCGTGTGTGATATAAAAAACACTCCCTTGGCACAGCGATTGAAAATAGACTACCCTCAACAAATAACTTAGTATCTGTCTCTTATACACATCTGACGCTGCCGACGACTCCTTACGTGTAGA
>CAJXPE010000331.1 GCA_913057965.1 uncultured Marixanthomonas sp.
CTTATTACAGAGAAAAACATCCAATCTATTATGCGGTGTTATTACAAAATGTTTAATCTAAAATTCAAAAGCTATGTATTTACAAAATTTGCAACAGGATGAAATCTTCGTTCCATCAGAAATGAAATCCTTAAAAACTTTGACACAGATGGAATCCCGACGAGGGCTCGAAAACGTCATCATCTCAAATGGCAAAATCGTTAACGTGGTATCTAACAGTTATGGCCACATTCCAAATCAATTGTTCTTCAGAAAAGCTGAGGAAATGCTAACCGATGCCCAGTTGAACTTTCACAAGCGCACCATCAACAAAAATGACCGGTCGTTCATTACCGATTTTATCATCGATGACAAAAGCCAGTTTACGGTTAAGAATGATAAGGACTTGATACTACCAATGCTTCGGTTCAAGAACTCGTATGATGGTAGCGAAAAGACCTCTGGCCATTTTGGGTTTTATAGAGAAGTGTGTTCAAACGGTCTGCACGTTTCACAGGCTGAAATTGAGTTTTCCATCAAACACAGTAAAAACAACACTCATCTTATATTGCCAAGGTTGAACAATCTATTCGACAAGTTTCTGGATAATGAATTCTATACCATTACCAAGAAATTTGATAAGATGAAGGAATTTAAAATCATCGACACACAGGAATTTGTAAAAGCAGTTCTCGATAAGACTAAGCTCTTTAGATACGAATGTAGCGATAAGAACAGTGACCCTTCAAAAAAGTCTCGTGAAGTTCTTGAAATATTGAATTACGAAGCCTTGTTGCTTAATGAAGAGCCTAATCTCTGGTTGGGTTACAATGCGTTCAATGCAGTATTGCACCATACGTTGAAAAAAACCTTTGGCCAACAGGAACGATTGGATAAAAAGTTGTTCGATGAAGTTTATGCAATGTCATAGTATAGCATCAATAAAGGTTCATCCAGTACCTCAAACTGGATTTTTTCTTTTTTGAAAAGAACATTTAATTAATGTTAGTCGAGCGTCAATTTTTCCAGACAAGAAATATTACTATCTTTGTATTTAATGCAAAAAGCAAATAAAATATCAGTATTTTTCTTTCTGGGCTTGTTTAGCCTTATGATGTTGCATCAGGTTTTTCCGCATTTGCATCATCAGCACGAGGACTTGCATTCCCATTCAGATATTGCACATAGTGACGAACATCCTCATCACGATAATGATTCTCAGGACAAAGAATATTCCTCTTCCGGTTTTCTCGGGTTCATTATGGATTCGCACGTCCATTCGACGGTTGCCAGCGACGTTCTTGTACTTAAAAGAAATACGGTCGAACAGCACACCAATATTGATAAAGATATAGCAAAAGCTTCGTTTGGAATTCAACAAATTTTTTTAATTGGTAATAGGCAACATACCAGACCACCTATTTATCATCCTCCAAACAACTATTTCAATCCCTCTCTTTCTTACCTCGATACACGAGGCCCTCCTACTTTAGGTTAATCACTTAGGAAAATAGTATCGTTACGGTGCTGTTTTCTTTCTAAAATTCAGACCTGTCTGCCGACAGGTAAGATTAAACCTAAAATCACAAACAATGAATAAATACATCGTATCCGCGATTTGCGGATGCCTGTTCTTCGTTAATGGTTTCTCACAGGATAAAAACATTGGGGAACTGCTAAACGTAATAGAACAGAACAATACTGAGTTAAAAGGCTATCAATCTTTCATTGAAAGCCAACAGCTCGAAAACAAGAGCACCAATAATTTACCCGACCCACAGCTTTCAGGCTATTATTTGCCCTTTGGCGATAACGTATCGGGAAATTACACCGAATATGAAATATCGCAATCCTTCGAATTTCCGACGGTTTACGGTTCACGCAGTAAATGGAACGACTTAAAGGCGATACAACTGCAAACGTCCTATGCCAAAAAGCGGCAGGAAGTTTTATTGGAAGCAAAATCGGTATTGATTGAACTCGCTTTCCTTCGAAAGCAGAAAGCTATTGAATCCGAAAGGCGAACCCAGAGCAAACAGGTTTTCGACCAGGTTCAAGAGCTGTATGATAAGGAACAAGTCGGGATTTTGGATTTGAACAAGGCGAAAATCGCTTGGATTCAAGAGCAATTCGTTGTTCAACAGATTGAAAGCGAAATCCAAATTGTACTGTCCAACCTCAGAACATTGAATGGCGGGAATGCCATTGATGGCTTTACAGCAGGTATCGATTTGCCTATCGAGGTTGCCGAGGTCGAAACGCTTTGGCAAGAAAGATTAACCAGCGACCCTTCGTTACCTGTCTCTTATACACATCTGACGCTG
>CAJXPE010000332.1 GCA_913057965.1 uncultured Marixanthomonas sp.
TACACGTAAGGAGTCGTCGGCAGCGTCAGATGTGTATAAGAGACAGGTGCTAGTGTGTATGTTCAGAATTCAACCATCGGGACCATTACTAATACCGATGGTAAGTTTTCGTTGACCGTGCCTGAAAAGTTTGCGAATGATACGCTTGTAATTTCTTCCATAGGGTTTAAAAGCTATAAAACCCCGGTTAAGGAATTTGATGGTTCTGTAGATGTTTTTTTAGAAGAAGATATCGCGTCCTTAGATGAAGTAATGATCATTGCTGAAACGAGACCCAAAACAGGAAACGATATTGTATTGCGAGCCATTGAGGAACTACCTGATAACCTACCCGAACAACCTTATTTACAAAAAGGATTTTTAAGGCATAAAGAGCGCAATAAAAAGGAGTTCAAATGGTTGATTGAAGCCGCTTTGACTTTATACGATTCTAGTTATGCATCTGGAGCCAAAGACAACCTACAAGTAAACATAGATGAAATTAGGAAAAGCTATGATCTTAGGGACGTGGACAGTCTTTTTGCGTATGCCTCTTATTTAAAGTATCATGCGCATAAAGTAAAAGTACGGTCAAAATCACTACGACGGGATACCATTGAAACAGCCTCTTTAATCAATGCTATAAAATGGAACGACGAGCGGGTAAATGGTCTGGACAATCTTTTTAAAGGAAAGCTCAGTTTGGTTAGGAATGCTAATGCTACGGGAGCACTTTTTGGAGAAGACGTGTTAAAAACACATCAATTTAAGTTGGATACGGTTTTGGTGGATAATGATAGGAAACTCTATAAAATCAAGATTTTAAAAGGGGAAGACTATGTTGGTCTGAACACTAAAAATATCTATAATGAAGGTTTTGAGCCCAAAGGGTGGTTGTATATTTATTGGGACAATTACGCCTTTAAAAAAATGGAATATGAGTTAGTTGCTGCTTCCGCAGCGCAAAAGAGAAGGAGCAAAAGTCTTTTTGATACATTGGTGAACCATAAACTAGAACTCACTTATAAAGAGTACAATGACAAAATGTACCCAAGCTACATCTATTATGAAACCCCAAAATTGGTTCAGGTGGGAAATCGCTCTTCCGATAAAATAGACGAAGAAAAAGCCCAAGCCGATAAGGAGGAACAGTTTTACTACACGGTACAGGAAATATTATTTACAGAGATAATTCAAGAGCCAGAAGAAGTTCAACAAGCGTTACAAAGAGAATGGTCTTCTGATATTTTTGTGTCTAGACCTTACAATGCGGCATTCTGGAAAAATTACAATGTATTACTGGAAAGCAATGAAGAGGAGCAGCTTATCCAAGATTTAAGCAAACGAGCTTCGTTGTTTAAACAGTAACCTCTTTTAATTTCTTCCTAATGTTTACTTTTAAATATTCATCTATATTAATACTACTGTTATTTGTATTTACTTCTTGTGCGCAAGAAGTAACATGTGTTGATTTTAAAAATGGGGAATTTTACGTTCCTGCAGATGAAGAAACACCTTTTAGTTATAAGATAATTAGAAGTGGCAATAAACAGATTGAAGTACTTCAAGATCCTGAAAATAAAATAGGGGATGATTTTAATAAAAAAGCTTTCGAAATAATTGAATGGATTGATGATTGTACGTATAGACTGAAATATGATGAAAGCAAAATGAATCTGACAAAAAACCAACAGTTTATAAACGATAACAACGGAATATTGACAGAATTGATAAAAATTGAGGGAACATGTTTTTATTATAAATCAACCCTAAAAGTCAAAGGAGAGGAGCAAAGAATAGACGGTAAAATTTGTATAGAGTGATTTCTGTGAAAAAAATCTAAATTCTAACGTCTAAAATCTAAAATCTAGTTATCTTTGCCGCACTAAAGAGAGGAGGTGATGACACTATGTTAATAATACCAGTAAAAGACGGCGAAAATATAGATAGAGCGTTAAAGCGTTTCAAGCGTAAGTTTGATCGTACAGGAACGATGCGTCAGTTACGTAAACGTCAACAGTTTACCAAGCCATCTGTTAAGCGCAGAGCGCAAATCCAGAAAGCCGAATACATTCAGCACTTAAGAGATCAGGAAGAAATTTAAGTAGTTCTTATTGATTTTTAATAATATATCCGTTGGAAAATGTTTCCAACGGATTTTTTTATATGAAATAGAATCTCATTTTAGTCCCTTAAATCAAATTTCAGTATCTTCATAATTCACAATACTGAACCTATAATAACAAATGCCTTTTTCAGCTTTTATTGAATCTGTCTCTTATACACATCTCCGAGCCCACGAGACCTCTCTACATCTC
>CAJXPE010000333.1 GCA_913057965.1 uncultured Marixanthomonas sp.
TTAACTAAAAAACCAGACAACAAGCTTTTAAAGAAAATTTGGCGCGTACTCGAAGTAAACCTCAACGAACCCATGGACGTTCCTGAAATAGGATTCAAACATTTTGTAGAAGTAGCTATAAAAGCCAGTAGTCCTGCTATTAACGACCCCGGCACATCTCTCACTTCTATAGACTATATGACACAACTTTTTATCCTTCGATCTAAAATAAAAGATCACAATGCTTATAGGGGCACCAATGGCGGACTTATTCTTTATAAAACAGTCCCTTTTGACAAATTAAGGTATATCTGTTTTACTGAAATGAAACGGTATATGAGAGACGATCCTGCTCTTATCTCAAAACTTAATAATGCTTTGGAGATAATTAATAAAGAGTGTACAAATTATAAGCCTTGTAATTATTCAGATTTTTAATCATTATAAGAAATGAATCGAAGTATATGAAAACCATGGTCACTTCGATACATTTCGATTCCGCTCAATGCAACGCATTTCGCGAAGCGAAACACTCAGCAACCTAACTATTCAAATAGTTATAAATATCAAAACAAAAAATATTATAAGGTGGTTGAGTGAATTTCAAAACACGAAGTAGTTTTGAAATTTGTATCGAAGCCACCGAAATCGAAGCCAAACACTTAATTCAACCCTCGTGCCTTCAACATCGGTTGAATTTTAGGTTCGCTGCCGCGCCAGTCGCGATACATTTTTTGAAGTTCCAAAGTGTTCCCTCGCGATAACACCATATCACGGAAGCGTTGTCCATTCTCGCGGATAAGACCGCCATGTTCTTCAAACCATTGAAAGGCATCGTGGTGTAACATTTCGGTCCAAACATACGAGTAATAGCCTGCTGCGTACCCACCCGAAAAAATATGCGAGAAATACGTAGAACGGTAGCGTGGTGGAACGGCGTGTACCACATCGAGCTTTATTTTATGAAGAGCCTCCTTTTCAAAAGCATTGGCATCTTTTATTTCTTCGTCTGCTGAAACCGTGTGCCACATTAAGTCTAATCCAGCAGCTGCTAACGTTTCCGTTAAGGAATAACCTTGGTTAAATGTGCCGGATTTTTTAATCTTATCAATCAATTTCTGCGGAATAGGCTCGCCTGTTTTATAATTGAGAGCATAGTTTTTCAAAACGTCTGGATACAACGCCCAGTTTTCATTCACCTGCGAAGGAAACTCTACAAAATCACGAGCCACGGCCGTTCCCGAAAGCGATGGATATTCTTGGTCAGCAAAAAAGCCGTGCAAGGCGTGACCAAATTCGTGGAACATCGTTTCCACACTATCATAGGTAAGCAAAGCAGGTTCGCCTTTGGCTGGTTTTGAAAAATTACACACATTGTAGATTACCGGTTTTGTATCGTACAACTTCGATTGTGTTACAAAATTAGACATCCAAGCACCACCTCGTTTACTGGGTCTTGCAAAATAATCACCATAAAACAAACCTAACGGATCACCATTTTCTTCAAAAAGCTCGTACACCAACACATCGTCGTGATAGGTGGGGATATCGTGTCGTTCTTTATAGGTAATTCCGTAGAGCTTTTCAGCGGCATAGAACACGCCTTTCTCCAACACGGTTTTCAACTCAAAATACGGCTTTATCTCGTTTTCATCGAGGTCGTATTTTGCTTTGCGTACCATTTCGGCGTAGCGGTTCCAATCCCAAGGCTCTAAAGTAAAGTCCTCGCCTTTAGATTGAATCATTTTCTGTATCTCGTCCGATTCCCGTTGTGCTTTTGCCGTTGCAGCTGGCACTAACTTGTCAAACAGGTCGAAAACCTTTTTTGGGGTCTTGGCCATGGTTTTCTGCAGTCGCCATTCAGAATAATTAGAAAAACCTAAAAGTTTTGCCTTTTGGGCACGAAGTTCTGCAATATCGGTTATAATAGCTTTGGTATCGTGTTCGCTGCCATCGGCCCGGTAATAACTAGAATTGAATATTTTTTCACGGGTATCTCTGTTTTCCAAGGACTGTAAAATAGGTTGCTGCGTGGTGTTTTGCAACGGAATTTTCCAACCGTCCCCATCAGGGTTTTTATTCGCTTCCAAATCGGCATTGCTCAAACCGGCTAGGGCTGCTTTATCGGTAAACACATTCGCCCCTGCATTATTTGCTTCTAAAAGGGTTTTAGTAAACTTTGTGGTAAGGGAAGCCAATTGGGTGTTTATGGATTTTAATTTCTCTTTTTCTTCGGAAGAAAGGTTCGCTCCCGCAATTTTAAAACTGTCTCTTATACACATCTGACGCTGCCGACGACTCCTTACGTGTAG
>CAJXPE010000334.1 GCA_913057965.1 uncultured Marixanthomonas sp.
TGTAGAGAGGTCTCGTGGGCTCGGAGATGTGTATAAGAGACAGGAGTAGGTAAGTTTAACTCCCTTCATAAATAAAAAACATGAAAATATACACTAAAACTGGTGACAAAGGTACTACTGCCCTATTTGGTGGTACGCGTGTCCCTAAATACCATATTCGTATTGATAGTTATGGCACTGTTGACGAGCTAAATTCGCACATTGGGCTTATTCGCGATCAAGATATCGATGCGCGTTCTAAAGAAATTTTAATCCACATACAAGACCGGTTATTTACCTTGGGGTCTATATTAGCTACAGATCCTGACAAAGCAATGCTAAAAAACGGAAAAGAACGCTTAAACATTCCCAAAATTGAAGAAAAAGATATCGAACGGCTAGAAACCGAAATGGACACCATGAACGACTCTCTTGACCCTATGACACACTTTGTATTACCTGGCGGTCATACTACGGTGTCATATTGTCACATAGCCCGGTGTGTCTGTCGGCGTGCTGAACGTTTAGCAACTTTACTACATACTGAAGAGCCGATAGATGAACGTGTTTTAAAATACTTAAACCGCCTATCTGACTATCTATTTGTGCTGGCACGGAAATTGACTCATGACCTACAAGCTGAAGAAGTTAAATGGATTCCAGAAAAATTATAAGGTTTTCTGATAAAATTTAATATATTATAAATCAGCGATTTAAAAACGTTCTTTAAAATATAGCATAAATAATTGCGATTTTTCTTGACTTTTTAATCGAAAAAATTATTTTTGCAGAAATTATAAAACACAAAGTGCTATGTATTGGACTTTAGAATTAGCATCCTATTTAAGTGATGCACCTTGGCCGGCAACCAAAGACGAATTGATAGATTACGCCATTAGAACAGGAGCTCCATTAGAAGTAGTGGAAAACCTACAGGCAATTGAAGATGAAGGCGACTCATACGACTCTATTGAAGAAATTTGGCCGGACTACCCTACAGATGATGACTATCTGTGGAATGAAGATGAATATTAACAACCGCATATCAATGCTACGTTATAACAACAACTGAAATACTAATTAAAAAGTCTCTATATGCATAGAGGCTTTTTTTTTGCTCAAATCAAAAACGCTATGACAACAAATAAAACAAACCATCTTCTTGGTTACCTTATTTTTTTGCAGTTTTTTTGTATGTGCCAATCACGGCTTCTTGCCTGCACTTTTTTGAGCATAAAACACACCAATAACCCATGGGAATATTAGATAATATTTTAAAAGTCTTCGTTGGAGACAAATCCAAAAAAGACATTAGTGAAATTCAACCCTATGTTGAGAAAATAAAAGAACACGAAACGGCCATGTCCAATTTATCGCTAGATGAACTGAGGGCAAAGTCCGATACCTTCCGTGCTAAAATTAAAGAAGATCAAAAAGACATACAGCAGCAAATTGATCAATTACGTATCGATGCCGATGCAGAAGAAGATATTGACAAGAAAGAGGAAATATACAATCAAATTGATGCATTGAAAGACGATCGTTATGAAGTTGAAAAAGCTACGCTCGAAGAAATACTTCCCGAAGCTTTTGCCGTAGTTAAAGAAACCGCTAAACGCTTTAAAGACAATAAAACATTAACCGTAACCGCTTCTACTTTTGATCGGGAAATTTCTGCGACCAAAGATTATGTTACCTTAGAAGGCGATCAAGCCACTTGGCAAAACTCGTGGGATGCGGCCGGAAAAGAAGTGACCTGGGATATGGTTCATTACGATGTGCAACTTATCGGTGGTGTCGCCATGCACCAAGGAAAAGTAGCCGAAATGCAAACCGGGGAAGGTAAAACATTAGTAGCAACGCTTCCTATGTACTTAAATGCCTTGGCCGGAAACGGTGTACACCTAGTAACGGTGAATGATTACCTAGCCAAACGAGATAGTGCTTGGATGGCTCCTATTTTTGAATTTCACGGCTTAAGCGTCGATTGTATTGATTACCATCGCCCTAATAGTGAAGAACGTAGAAAAGCCTATAACGCAGATATTACCTACGGAACCAATAACGAATTCGGTTTTGATTATCTACGTGATAATATGGCGCACGATCCTAAAGATTTAGTGCAACGCCCACACCACTACGCAATTGTCGATGAGGTGGATTCTGTATTAATTGATGATGCCCGTACACCGTTAATTATTTCTGGACCGGTTCCAGAAGGGGATCGCCATGAATTTAATGAGCTAAAGCCAAAAGTTCAGGATCTGTCTCTTATACACATCTCCGAGCCCACGAGACCTCTCTACATCTC
>CAJXPE010000335.1 GCA_913057965.1 uncultured Marixanthomonas sp.
TGTAGAGAGGTCTCGTGGGCTCGGAGATGTGTATAAGAGACAGGTACAAGTATTTTAACTATATTTTTCATCACTTTAATTTTATAGATTACTACTAAAGTAACCATTTTAAATGTATGTATACCAAAAATTAAGCCAATTTTAATATTTGTGGGGGTTTAGCCGCGATTTCTCCCTCTTCTTCTTTTTTGAGAATGTCTTTTCTTGTGTTTATTCAAAGATTTTTCCCATTTAGAGTATTGTGCTTCACTTAAAATGGTTTTCATTTCTCTTTTATGAGCAATTAATTTATCCATCATTTGTGTTCTTCTTTCAAAACGTTCGGTATCTGAAAGATCTTTTCTGTTTTTATCATCTTTTTTAAGAGCTCGTCTCTCTTTAGTTTCTTTCAGAAACAGTTGCTTTACTTCATTTTGTTGCTTTTCAGATAAATCAAGCGGCAACGTCATTTTTTTTGATTTAAGCTCTGCGTGCTGCTCAGGAGTTAATGATTGAGATTCCTTTCTCATTTCGGTTCTTGCTTCTTTTTTTGAAACATCTTTCTTTTGTGCTATTGCATTAAAGCCCAATAAGGCGATGCAGATAATTAATACGTTTTTCATGTTTTTTATTTTTTTAAGTTCAATATAGCTATGACTTGTTTTTTAATATGAGGTTTAATTCATAGGTTAGTAGCCATAAAAAAAGCCGCCGTAAAGGCAGCTTTTAAATAGGCATAAAATAAGGTGTTTTAATTTTCAATGGCCTCCAAATACTCAAGTAACATGGTGACCGCTTCTTCGTGTACAATGGTTCTTCCCAATTGTGGCATTCTGTACACTGGCGCTGTACTTTGTACCCGAGCTTCTATTTCACCACGATTGGCATAAATACCGGTGTCATCAAAAGGTGTCTCAAATCTAAAGTCGAGATTAAAGTTTGTTACCGCTCCGCCAGGTTGGTGACAATGAGCACAGTTTATATCAATGTAGGCTCTGCCGCGTTCTAAAATATCGTACGTAGCATCGTCTGTCCAATCGGGCAACGTACTAATGTTTTCTGAAGTAACGCCTTCCATAATTCCGATACTTTCTAGATATGCTAATTGATTTTGATTGGTATAAGAAGGTGTAAAATTCATGCTCCTAAGTTTCATCCCAATGGGAAAGGTTGAATTTTCATTGTTGTGGCACGTAAAACAGTCTTGTTTGGAAGGGATTTCATAGTCAATGTTTAGTGTTTCTCCGTCATTGTTTATATAACTTATAGGAGTTACGCTTCCGTTTTCAGTATATGTTGCTTCGGTTTGGGCTTCGTTCCAAATGTAATTTCCTACTTGCCAGTTTCCGTTTATTTTTAAAAGGATTCTAGTTTCAATTATAATTTTTCCTTCATTCGGATTTTGGTCGTTTTTATTATAATAAAATGTTTTCGCTATTAATGTGTTGTCAGGAAACTCAGGTAATAGATCATCTCCTTTGTATTGCATGGTTTCACAATTGGGAAGGCGCACCAAGCGTTGTTTTTTAGCGTAATCAGTAAAAAGCGTGCTGTTTATTTCATATAACTGAACACCTTCAGCACCTTCAGCAGGCGTCATGGCCGAAAGATTTTCGGTAAACACACCCATATCAGATAAATTAGACTTGTATTCTAAGGTCTCAGCAAGCGTACACGTATCTAAAATATCACTACTTTCTGATTCGTTTTCTTCAGCATCAAGAGCGATGACTGAAAAACTATACTCGGTTTCTGGGGTTAAGTCTTGTATGGGTAAAGAAGTGGTAGTAACATTATTGTTAATCAAATTACCGTTTTGAAAAACCGCATAGTTGACAACCCCTACATTGTCCGTGGCTGCATCCCAATTTAGCTGTAAACTAGCTTCAGTTTTGTTTGTTGCTGTAAGGTTTGTTGGCGGTGTAGGGCTTTCGGTATCTATTGTTTCAGTTTCTGTAGGCGTATAATCATCATCCCCACCACAAGAAACGATGATTAATAAGGAAGTTAACGAAAAAAGTTTTAGTAGATATGCTTTCATTGCTAAGATAATTTATTTAAAAATAAACATTTCTACTTAACAACTGTTTTGCAAGGTGTTAAAACTAATTCTCTAATTAGAAATTACGAACCTAATCTGTTTAAAATTAAATATTTAGCAATTATTTTTTAAATAAACAGGAAAAAATTGAAAGGTTTTGTTAAAAACAAGACTATTATGTATACAAGGAAGACTGTCTCTTATACACATCTCCGAGCCCACGAGACCTCTCTACATCTCGTA
>CAJXPE010000336.1 GCA_913057965.1 uncultured Marixanthomonas sp.
GAGATGTAGAGAGGTCTCGTGGGCTCGGAGATGTGTATAAGAGACAGGTGTATGTATTTCAGAAAAAAATAACGGAGTTACAAGAGTTTATAGCCGATAGCAGTGTGGCGAACCAACAATCACGGAAAACTTATTATCAAAACTTATTATCGCAGGTGTTTCAAACATCAGATATTTCATTTACAAATACATTTTTCAATCAATCATTAATCAAAAAACGAATCGTTATGTTACAAAAATCAAAATCTAAAAAAATGCTTCAATTAAAGTATTTAGTGCTCATTCCTGTTGTCTGTAGCATGTTGTTTTACACATCGTGCTCACAAGAAACAGGCCTAGCAGATGAAAACGCATCTTTAACACAAAAAATAGCCAACTTGCAGGCTGAAATTGAAAATAAGGATATGAGCCAAGAAGAACGCCAAGCGTTTATTAAAATGGTTCAAAAAACTTTAACCTTAAATGAGGAAGCCTCAAAAATTATAATAGATGAAAATGGTGTTGTCTCGGCAATAGAACGAAAAGAATTAGGGGATGGAAATGGCGATGTCCCATTTGCTGTAATTGATAAAGTACCTACGTATCCCGGTTGTGAAGGAATGAGCAACGAAGAAGCTAAAAAATGCATGTCTAAAAAAATAACCCAGTTGGTTATGGAAAACTTTAATATAGAAGTGGCCAATAAAAATGGTTTAACTGGAAAACAAAAGATATTTGTTCAGTTTAAAATAGACAAAAATGGAAATGTGACAGATGCCCGTGCGAGAGCACCACATCCAGATTTAGAGACTGAAGCCCTACGAGTAGTGAATAAGATGCCGAAAATGCAACCAGGTGAGCAGGATGGAAAAAAAGTAGGCGTATTATATTCTTTACCAATACTATTTGAAATAAATGAGTAGAAGTATAATCGTTTTATTTTTAATACTAATAACCAAAGCCGAGGCTCAAAAAGCTTCGGCTTTGGTTGCTGCTGTAGAAAACCAACAAATTAAGATAGCGGATAGTTTATACGCATTAGGCGATTACACTAAAGCAATTAGCTTGTATAAACAGCTTCCAAATGCTTCAGTACAACTCGCCAAAAGTTATGAAGCCTTGGGCAGTGTTTTTAAAGCACTTCAAAATTATAAAGTGGCTTTACAGAAAGATCCAAATAATATCTTGGCGACCTATAGCTATGGCAAGTTGCTGTACAAAGCTTCACAAACAAAAAAGGCAGATAGTATTTTTAAAATTTTATCGCAAAAAAACCCTAAAAACTCCAATTTTGTTTATTATCGGGGGTTAATTCGAGAAAAAGAAAATGACTCTACAGCCTTTCAATACTATGAAAAAGCGTATCGTTTAGATGAAAACAATAGCAATGCACTGTATAAAATTGCAAAACATCACATAGAAAAACGTCGCTTTAAACAAGCTGTTCCTTTTATTAAAAAAGGGCTTTTAAGTAACCAGAATAGCGTCCGGTTTTTAACGCTGCAAGCATTGCAGTATTTCTACAGGAAAGACTATCATAACGCTTTAAAAAGCTATGAAGAATTACTTAAATTGAATCAAAGTAACCTGCAGTTGCACGAAAACCTAGCAGAAAGCTACCGAATGACCAATCAGTTTGAAAAAGCATTGGAGCAATACACGGTTTTGATCAATACCTATGACGATAAAAAGCCAAAATGGCACAAAGCTATTGCTCGTGTATACAAAGGTCTAAAAGAATACGATAAAGCCATCCGCCATACCGAAATAGCTATTTTATTACAAGATGTGCCATTGGATAAAGAATATTTATCTCTTTCCTATCTCTTTAAACAAAAGGGTGATTTTAAAAAAGTGATGGAAATGCTTGAAAAGGCAAAAAAGGAAAACCCTGATAGCGAAACGATCGAGTATCAATTGGCTGTTGCAGCCGATAATTTTTTTAAAGACAAGGAAACCGTTATTCGCTTTTACGAGCGCTACTTAAGTAAATATGGCGAAACAGGGCGTATGCGAAACCTTGCCAAATCCCGGGTAAGCGATCTTAAAAAAGAACTTCATTTTTCAAAGGATTAAGTTTCAGTAAATTTGTACTTTTCGTGCTGTATTAATTCTGAAAATGAAATACGTTTTACTTTTACTAATTACCTTATTGGCCTCATCCTGCCAGTTTTTTGAAACCGAAAAAATTTCTTCGGAAACGTTCTATGACTGTCTCTTATACACATCTCCGAGCCCACGAGACCTCTCTACATCTC
>CAJXPE010000337.1 GCA_913057965.1 uncultured Marixanthomonas sp.
TCGGAGATGTGTATAAGAGACAGTCTAATAATAGGTTGTTTATCTTAGTTCAATAAAATATTTGCTTGTGAATCCAATTATACGAAACATAATTATCGAGAGCGTAAAAAGGCGCCAAAAAAACCAAAAGGATGAAAAGCCCACCGAAAAACAAATTGAAAAAAGAGCTCAAAATCTCGAGGTTGAGATAAAACATGAAATTTCGGACTTTGTTTATTTAATAATTGGTGTATTATCTGCCACTTTTGGATTGGAAGGGTTTCTATTGCCAAATTCGTTTATAGATGGTGGCGTTACGGGTATTTCTTTAATTGTGCGTGAGTTGACTGGTATCCAGTTGCCTATCCTAATTTTCTGTATAAACTTACCTTTTTTAATTTTAGGATATTTTGCCATTAGCAAACGGTTTGCTATAAAAAGTGTATTGGGCATTTTGCTGTTATCACTTTCTCTTTATTTTATTCCAATTCCTACCATTACAGAAGACAGTATTTTAATAGCAACCTTTGGGGGTTTCTTTTTAGGGTTAGGTATCGGGATGGCCATTCGTGGGGGTGCTATTATTGATGGAACAGAGGTTTTAGCCATTTATATTAGTCGGAAAACCAGCATGACCGTAGGAAATGTCATCTTGATTTTTAATGTCATCATCTTTTTAACAGCAGCTTATTTCCTTTCTGTTGAAATAGCGCTGTATGCGATATTAACCTATTTTGCCGCTTCAAAAACAGTTGATTTTGTAATTGATGGTGTTGAAGAGTTTATGGGAGTTAGTATAATTTCTGAACACAATGAGGAAATACGAAAAGCAATTGTCAATAATTTAGGACGTGGTTGTACCATCTACAAAGCTCAAAATGGGTTTGCTAGAGAGGGTGAACCTCTTAAGGATACGAATGTCGTTTATACAGTGATAACCCGTTTAGAAATGTCAAAACTTAAAACCGAAATTGATAAAGTTGATCGGGATGCATTTATTATTATGGCATCTGTGAAAGATGCAAAAGGTGGAATGATCAAGAAAAAACCACTTAAAAAAATAAAATAAATAGTAGTTTTACATCCTTAAAGGGGCATTAACTCAGTTGGTTCAGAGTGTCACGTCGACAACGTGGAAGTCACTGGTTCGAATCCAGTATGCCCCACTTAAAAGGTCTCAATGAAAAGTATTTTATTGAGATTTTTTGTTTTAAAGTAAATCCAAAACTCGTTCTAACGCCATTCCTCTTGAGCCTTTTATTAAGAAGAAACAGTTTTCGAGCTCTTCCGCTTTAAAATTATTTTTAAAGTCGTCAAAACTTTCGAATGTATGAATATGTGTGGCTTCGGTTTTTATTTTGTTGAAATTACTACCCAATAAATAGGCTGTTCCAAAAGGGTTATTCTCTAAAAAGTCAACAATGTTTTGGTGTTCTTTTTCGGCTTCTGTTCCCATTTCAAACATGTCGCCTAGTATTAAAACCTTTCGATTTCCTTCAGCTTGTTTAAAATTTTCAAGAGCGGCCATCATACTAGTAGGATTGGCGTTGTAAGCATCTAGTAGTACTTTGTGCCCCGCTTTTTCAATACGCTGTGAACGATTGTTCTGCGGAATATAACCTTCGATAGCTGACTTAATATTTTCCTCGGAAACGTTAAAATAATCACCTATCGCAATGGCGGCCGCAATATTTGCGTAGTTGTAAAGCCCTACGAGCTTGCTTTGTATTTCGGTATTTTTAAATTTTACTTTTACCTCGTTTGAAGCATCCATCAGTTGGATGATCGTGTCGTCGAAAACAACCCGATCCATAGTTTTGGTTAATTCCAGTTGTTTGGCATCATTTCCATTTACAAAAACTGTTTTTGAATGGTTTTGTAAATGGTGATACAATTCAGACTTTCCTTTTACAACGCCTTCTAAACTTCCGAAGCCTTCTAAATGAGCTTTCCCAAAGTTGGTGATATAGCCATAATCAGGTTGTGCAATTGTACAGAGGCTTTCTATTTCGTGCAAATGATTGGCGCCCATTTCAACAATGCCAAATTCAGTTTCCGAAGTCATTGATAATAATGTAAGTGGTACTCCAATATGGTTGTTTAAATTGCCTTTAGTGGCAACCGTATTGAATTTTTTTGAAAGAACGGCGTTTATTAATTCTTTGGTAGTGGTTTTGCCGTTACTTCCTGTTAGGGATAAAATGGGTAATTTAAGATACTTTCCTGTCTCTTATACACATCTGACGCTGCCGACGAC
>CAJXPE010000338.1 GCA_913057965.1 uncultured Marixanthomonas sp.
CTACACGTAAGGAGTCGTCGGCAGCGTCAGATGTGTATAAGAGACAGCCTATAATTCTGTTAAACAATCTGTGGTAATTAGCCATAGAAACGGGATATGTATGTGTTGAGTTATGTAAACATAAATTAAATCAATATAAAAACGTCCCGGAACTTTCCGGGACGTTTTATTTTTATACTAATCAAAATGAAAAAACTATACACCAACTACCTAAATAACTTCCGTGGTTTATCACGCGAAATTTGGTTGCTTTCCTTGGTTACATTTATTAACCGAGCGGGAGCCATGGTAATTCCCTTTTTGTCGTTGTATTTAGTTAATGCCAAAGGGTTTACCTTACCACAAGTTGGATGGATTATGACTTCTTTTGGGGTAGGCTCTTTGGTTGGAACGTGGATTGGCGGTAGATTGACCGATTCCATAGGTTTTTACAAAGTGATTGTTTCAAGCTTATTTTTAGGAGGTATAGGGTTCGTTTTTCTGCAGTTTGTAGATACATTTTATGGGTTTTGTTTCGGAATCTTTGCGCTCATTTTAGTGGCCGATGCGTATCGTCCTGCCATTTTTGTTGCCTGCGAAGTATACAGCAAACCCGGCAATGTAACCCGAAGTATTACCCTTATACGATTAGCGATTAATCTCGGCTTTTCAATAGGGCCGTTAATTGGTGGGATTATCATTGCTACTATCAATTACACTTCGTTATTCTGGATTGATGGTCTTACTTGTGTAATAGCTTCCATTGGTTTATTTATACTTTTAAAACCTAAAAAATCAAAAGAAAATGAAGTTGAAAAAAAAGTGAAAAAGGAAGGAGTTCCTCCCTATTTAAATGGCCTTTTTATTCTATTTTTTATCATTATGGTAGCAAATAGTATCTGTTTTGTTCAATATTTTTCGGTGATGCCATTGTACTATGAAAAGGCTCACTTTTTAAGTGAAGATCTTATAGGCTGGTTGTTTTTTATAAACGGGGCATTAATTGTAATTTTTGAAATGCCTTTAATAACGTGGTTAGAACGAAAAAAGGTGTCAAAAACCATGGCTACGTTCTGGGGTGTTTTCTTTTTAGCAATAAGCTTTATTGTGTTGAATATAAGCTCTTGGAGCGGTGTATTATTAATAGGTATGATATTAATGACGCTTGGAGAAATGATTGGTTCACCTTTTTCAAATGCTTTAGCTTTAGAAATGGCACCAAAAGGAAGAAAGGGAAGTTATATGGGAGTTTACAGCATGAGTTTTTCAATCTCTCATATTGTAGGTCATAATGCAGGAATGAACCTTGTGGATGATTTTGGTTTCGACCTTACTTGGTATTTAATGTTTGTTTTTCTTGTGGTAATATGTTTAGCGGCTTGGTGGTTACATAATTTAATAAAGAAATCAAATTATATAACACCCACTAAAATAGTACAAATAGAAGAGGAAATTATTCGGTAATAAAAATTACAATTATTTATTAGTTATTGCTAAGGTTTCTTATGCCTTGGTTACTTTTAACCTTTTCTGTTCCAACTTGTTTTTTAAATTTTCTGTTTCTACGAGAAAGAAGCACTGAATCCAAACAAGAAATGAACAATCCAATACCAGAAACTAAACAAATAAAACGAATTACAGAACCTCCAATAAAATCAAGTCCTGAAAATCCAATTATGGCTGTTACAATTGTAAGTATTAAAAAGTGAAGTGTATATTTTTTCATAATCTGTAGTAGTTAATTCAGTGTAAATTTACACTACAACACTTCTGTTTTGTATTAATATTACCTTAATTGGTATAACTTTAACTGAATGAAAACGAAACGTTAAGCTTTCTTAATTTCATTGTTTTTAACCACGTGTGAGAGAACAATCTGTGTTTTAGTTTCGCCATATATTATTAGCTGATCTATAAATGCTTCTAAGTGTTTTTGGTTTCGTAATGCAACTTCCATCACTATATTTTCATTACCAGTAATTCGGTAACAATTTAAAACTTCATCATATGTTTTTACTTTTTCGAGAAACGGTTTTAATTTCCCCATAAAAGCGCGTAGTGTTATAATTGCCTTTAATTGGTAGCCTGCTTCAAATGGTGACACAACGGTATGATAGCCATGAATTACACCAGCATCTTCCATCTTTTTTATACGTTCTGAAACAGCTGGAGAACTCATCCCTACCTGCCTTCCTATTTCGGCACTGGAAAGCCTTGCATTTTTTTGAAGATGTTTTAATATTTTCCCTGTCTCT
>CAJXPE010000339.1 GCA_913057965.1 uncultured Marixanthomonas sp.
CCTATTATTATGGTATTCCTGAAAAAACACACGTTAAAATCCCTGGGCAGGATTCATACATTATTTTAGATAACATTCGCGAAAGCAAAGAAGTTTTCAAAAACAGCGGAGTTGTGGTTGAAGATCTTGGCGATGGTATTTTAAATGTAGAGTTTAGAAGTAAAATGAATAGCGTTGGCGGCGATGTATTGGCTGGAATTAACAAAGCTATCGATATTGCTGAAAAAAGCTACGACGGACTGGTAATTGCCAACAACGGAAAGAACTTTTCTGTTGGCGCCAATGTAGGAATGATTTTTATGATGGCTGTCGAGCAAGAATATGACGAGTTAAATGCTGCTGTTAAATACTTCCAAGACACGTGTATGCGTCTTCGGTATTCTTCAATACCAACCGTAGTTGCCCCTCACGGAATGACCTTGGGTGGTGGTTGCGAAATGACTTTACATGCCGATCGCGTGGTAGCATCCGCAGAAAGTTATATTGGTTTAGTTGAATTTGGCGTTGGGGTAATTCCCGGCGGCGGCGGATCTAAAGAAATGACCGTTCGCGCTCAAGATTTATTTCAAAAAGGAGATGTAGAACTAAATACGTTAAGAGAACATTTCTTGACCATTGGGATGGCAAAAGTATCGACTTCGGCTTACGAAGCTTTCGACACCAATATTCTGAAGAAAGGAAAAGATATTATAGTTGTAAATAAAAACCGTCGTATTGCTGCTGCAAAAGAAGTAGCACGAATGATGGCAGATCAAGGGTACACAAAACCTATTGAACGAACCGACATTAAAGTATTAGGTAAACAAGCATTAGGAGCATTCCTTGTAGGAACTGATCAAATGCAAGCCGGAAAATACATTAGTGAACACGATAAGAAAATTGCAAACAAATTAGCTTGGGTAATGGCCGGTGGCGATTTAAGCGAACCACAACAAGTTAGCGAGCAATACTTGTTAGATCTTGAAAGAGAAGCCTTCTTAAGCCTATGTGGTGAACGAAAAACTTTGGAAAGATTGCAACATATGATTCAGAAGAATAAGCCACTACGTAATTAGTAGTGAGATATGAGTAGTGAGTAATTAGTAATGTTATAATGCATAAAGTTGATGATCTTAAAATTTGGAATAAAGCTATTGAACTGACGAAATCGGTTTATATAATTTGTGCTGAATTACCTTCAAATGAAAAGTATGGGCTCATTTCACAAATTAAACGAAGCGTGATTTCAATCCCTTCTAATATAGCTGAAGGAGCAGGTAGAAATTCAACCAAAGAGTTTGTTCATTTTCTATCAATTGCGAATGGGTCATCATATGAATTAGAAACACAACTTATATTACTTATAGAATTAAATTTAATTTCAGAAGATAAAATAAAACCAATATTGAACATTTTAACTGAGATTCAGAAAATGAATTATTCATTTCAAAAATCTCTAAAATCTCAATACTAAAATCTCAATACTAAAGACATGAAAACAGCATATATAGTAAAAGCATACAGAACAGCAGTAGGGAAAGCACCTAGAGGCTTGTTCCGTTTTAAAAGACCAGATGAACTAGCTGCAGAAACCATTCAATATATGATGAATGAACTTCCGCAACTAGATAAAAAACGCATAGACGATGTAATTGTCGGTAATGCGATGCCAGAAGCCGAACAAGGACTTAACATGGGGCGTTTAATTTCCTTAATGGGACTAAAAATTGAAGATATCCCTGGTGTTACAGTAAACAGATACTGCGCTTCAGGTGTAGAAACGATTGCCATGGCTACCGCCAAAATACAAAGTGGCATGGCCGATTGTATTATCGCTGGAGGTGCCGAAAGCATGAGCTACATTCCAATGGGAGGTTACAAACCAGTACCCGATTATAAATTGGCTAAGCAAGGTCACGAAGATTATTATTGGGGAATGGGTTTAACAGCAGAAGCTGTTGCAAACGAATACAACGTTTCTCGTGAGGATCAAGATGAGTTTGCTTACAACAGTCATATGAAAGCCTTGAAAGCACAAGAAGAAAACCGTTTTCAAGAGCAGATTGTTCCTATAGATGTTGAAGAAACATTTGTAAACGACGCTGGGAAAAAAGAAACAAAAACCTATACCGTAAATAAAGACGAAGGACCTAGAAAAGGAACCAACATGGAAGCCTGTCTCTTATACACATCTCCGAGCCCACGAGACCTCTCTACATCTCGT
>CAJXPE010000340.1 GCA_913057965.1 uncultured Marixanthomonas sp.
TCTCGTGGGCTCGGAGATGTGTATAAGAGACAGGTACCATCTGGTTTACTGGCATCCCAAACAATATTACCTTGATGTCCTGTTACTGACTGTATCGTCTCAGCTAATTCTTTTATCGTAATATCTTTTCCAGTACCTATATTGTACAAGTATTCTGGTAAATTATTTTCTAAGGCATACACCACCGCTTCTGCCATGTCATCTACAAACAAAAACTCTCGCATTGGAGTTCCACTTCCCCAGAGCGTTACCTCTGAATGGTTATTTATTTTAGCCTCATGAAATTTTCGCAACATCGCTGGCAATACATGCGAGGATTTGAGGTCAAAATTATCAAAAGAACCGTACAAGTTCGTAGGCATTAAACTCACATACTCTTTGTTATATTGTGTACGTATCGCTTGACATGCTTTTACTCCAGTTATTTTTGCAATGGCATACCACTCATTGGTAGGTTCTAAAGAACCTGTAAGTAGGTATTCTTCTTTTAGAGGCTGGTTTGCAAACTTTGGATAAATACAAGAGCTCCCTAGAAAAATAAAATTCTCAATACCCCCCTTGTGAGCACCATCTATTAAATTATTTTGAATCTGCATGTTCTCCATTAAAAATTGATATGGAAAATCATTATTGGCAAGTATGCCTCCTACTTTTGCAGCAGCATCAATCACTACTTCTGGCTGTTCTTGATTGTAAAAATCTAAAACTGCTTGTTGATTTGTTAAATCAAGTTCTTTACTGGTCTTCCCAATTAAATTAGAATATCCTTTATCGGCTAAAATTCGCCAAACCGCGGAACCTACCATTCCTTTATGACCTGCGATGTATATTTTAATTTTTTTAGGATTCACTTAATTCTATTTTTCTCGACTACAACCGGTAGTCTGTTTTGTTTGTGTTTTTCTTTTTTATTCCTTTTAAGTGCTCTTTAAAACCCAAAAACATTCGTTTTTTTCACGGCTTCGCCAGCACTACCCACAGTAATGCATTTTTAGTATATAAAAAATCAATTACTTACTGTAATTGAAATGATACAATGGCGCCTAATTTTTGCAACTGGGCCAAACACTTTTTTCCTTTTATAGACAACAACGTTGCCTCTTGTTCTAACAAGGGTACTTTTACGGTATCTCCTACCTCCAATTCTTTTTGGGCTGGGTAGGTATTTTCTAAATAACTTTTCATTGCCAGCACCTCTTCATTTGATACCTTGGCACGCTTTCCGTGTTCAAACAAATACCGAACAACTCCTGGTACTTCAAATACCTGATCTACTTGCTTGTCTTGCAAACTCACCAACACCATAGATGGCAACAAAGGTACCAATACCTTTTTCTTACGATCGGACCATTGCCGAACTTCCATCTTACAAGGCGCATAGCCCTCGATTCCAATGGATCTCAAGCGCTCTGTGACTTTTAACTCATTTCTAGGTTTTGTAAATAAAACAAACCAATTTTTAGAAATATTTGACATGAATTGACAGCTACAAATTATTAATTCCCTAAGAAATAGACTCTTTTTTAATTTCCTTTAATAAATTTTGAACAGGCTCTTTTGCAAGCACGAAACCAATACTACAAACAGCGCCTAAAAACAACCAAACCATAAGAATTAAACTCCGTTTTGGCTCTGATTTTTCATTTGGAACCACCACTGGTTTTATAATAGAAAACACAGGAGTATCTTTAGTGACTTGAAACTTTACCGCTTCTAACTGTTGAACTACATTATCAAAAACTGCATTTGCTGTCTGGAGTTCAGATGCTAAACGGGTTTGATTATTAGAAAAACTACTCGTAGCGATATTAAGGTTTCTATCTTTAAAGCGCGATAATTCATTTTGTGCTTTTCGTAAAAGCACTTTTTTAGCTGCATACTGCTCTTCTAAATACTTTAATAGTTCTAAACTAGACTTGGTTTTAATCGCTATAATTTGGTTTTGTAAGATAAGCTCTGCATTTTTTGCAACTTGTGCCGCTATTTGTGGATTTTCACTTTCACCTACCATCTCAATATACCCATCCTTATCATTAATTGAAATGGATAAGATGTTATCTATTGCTTTAAAATACTCAAAATCTTGCTCAGAAATGGTTTGGATTCCATCCACAGGGGCGAAAATTGCTTCTGTAGATTCCTTTTTAAATAAACCAATAATTTTAGAGGGCAGTCCGATTGTATATTCTTTAACAG
>CAJXPE010000341.1 GCA_913057965.1 uncultured Marixanthomonas sp.
CGAGATGTAGAGAGGTCTCGTGGGCTCGGAGATGTGTATAAGAGACAGATTCTAGATATAAAGTGCGTTTAAAATCATGCTCTTGGTTAACTGTGTTATTATGAACAGCACCATCAATTTCAATTATCAAGCTTTCTTTCGGGCAATAAAAATCGACTATGTAATTGCCAATGCTATGTTGCCTTCTAAATTTCCTGCCATCAAGTTGTGATTTTTTAAGCGCTTTCCAAAGTCTTTTTTCTGAAATCGTAGCATTATTTCGAAGTTCCTTTCGGAAATTTTTCAGATATTTTCTGTTATGGATATTTTTGTCCATTGTTTAGGTTTTTGCCTTTTGACCACCCCGCCCTTCGGGTACCCCTCCTTGCTAAGGAGGGGAAAAAACTAAAGCTTTATCTTTTCTAAATCTGCTTCCTCTTTAATAGGTTCACTTTCATATTGAAGTGTCCACCCCATAGAACTGGTAAGAATATAGATTTTTTGAAGCTCGGAAATCAACCTGTTTTCGGCATTGGTGACTAATTCAGAGGCTTCTATTTTTTTCCGAAGAGAAGTTTCAACTTGTTTTTTAATTTTATTATAATCTTCTGCTTTAAACTGGTTAAGATAATCTTGTTTTACATCGTAATATTCAATGTTGGGATTGATGTTCAATTCTGGCTCGGGGATATGTGTTATGGTTACCGTCTTAGTTTCTTGATCTATTTCCGTTTTAATTTTGCTAAGATCGTATGCAATTGTTGCTTTTGCATTGACCACAATCAGTGCTTTTTTACGGGCCGAAAAAACATCCAAATAGAATTTTTTCCAATCTTCGTAAGTAAAAACCTGCGCGTAACTCCCTTCGGTAACAATTAATTTTCCTACATTTTTTAGCTCTTTTTGAATTAACGCCGTATTGGCTTCCAATTGCTCCTTTTGGTCTTTATTGTGTTCACAATATCGTAATCCAAATACAATGAGAAGGGTAATAACAGCGCCAAAAAGTATCTTTCTCATAACTCAATTTTTCATTAAAGATACGGAATTATTTAGCTGCTTAAAGTACTACGTAAAAACACGTAAATTCATATACAACCTATTTTATAAAGAGGTTTTTATGTATCTTACCTAGTAAACTAACTAAACAATGGGATTTTTTTCAACCAATCAAAGGGATCAATCCGAAAAGGTGTCGAGGCAATTAGAAAATAATGCCAATGAGACCAATAAAGATATTGAAGCTTTATTGACTCGATTTTTAAACAATCAAGACAAATTTGATGATCTCAGTGACGAACTACTCTTAATATCAAAAAAAATAAGTGAAAAACTTTCTGAACCTGAAAGTGAAAAACTATATGGACTCGCCGAAACTGTGTACGAACTTCAAGAAGAATACCTAAATGCCTTCCGTGTTATTGCCACATTACAAGAAAAAAGAACATTAAGAGCTAAAGATACCGGTGAAAAGTATTTAAATGTAGCCAAAAAAGCTAGCCAAAAACATACTGAAGCTCGAAGACAATAATCTAAAATATATAGCACGCTTTTTGTATCTTGAACCCCAATGAAAGCCGTGTATCTCTTTTTTTTATTACTTACCCCAGTTTTACTGGCGCAACAAGTAGAGTCTATTGCAAAAGCACCTTTAAAAGCAGATATGTTTGTAGGTGTCGATGCCTTTAGTAATGTATATTTCACTACCAATATGGAATTGCACAAAACCGGTGTGGATGGCGATTTTGTATTTAACGATCTTCAGTTAGGCCCCATAACTTCAGTAGATATAATCAATCCGTTGAACATAGTTGTTTTTTATGAAGACACCAACACCGTGGTACTGGTCGATAATAAATTAAACGAAATAGAACGTATTAGCTTCAATAACCTTCCCCAGTTTTTAAATATCAATACGGCAACCAATGCCGGCAATAATAGACTTTGGGTTTTTAATATTGACACACAGCAATTAGAGTTATTTAATTATCGATCGTCAGTTAACACAGTGCTTTCACAACCTTTTTCGGGCACATTAATTTTGCAAACTAGTAATTTTAATTATTGTTATCTCCTTACCGAAAATAAAATACGGGTTTTTAATGTATATGGAAGTCTACTTTCAGAAATAGCTGTGGAAGGGTATACCAAAGTTATTCCTGTCTCTTATACACATCTCCGAGCCCACGAGACCTCTCTACATCTCG
>CAJXPE010000342.1 GCA_913057965.1 uncultured Marixanthomonas sp.
GTATAAAAATGCCAAAAGGATTTATTTTGAAAAAACAAGCTTCGGTAAAACTTAGAAAGCCGTTTTTGCTTTTCTTCTCTTTCGGTGTCTGCTTCCAATACGCCTAAAAATATTTCGTTGAGTTCTTGATTTAATTTGGTTTCTTTATAATCCCACCAACACCAATAGGAGATACTGTCTTTGGTTATTCTGGTCTCAACCACATCATACATCTGCCCTTTATACTCAAACTCTTTAGCGTGTTCCCACTTTAACTTTTTTTCAACTTCAGCTTTTGAAAACTGTAGTAAAACAAGCTCTTCTTTGTTAATACCAGCAATGAGTTTTCGCTTGACTTCTTTTTTAAGATTTTTTTTGTGAAACGTCAACCACACATAGGTTCCTGCTGAGGGTAGCAGTAAACAAAGCAATAGAAAGATGCCTATGTATTTTTTCATATAGGGCGAATATATCAAACAAATGTAATTAATTTCACGCTTCTTCTATCTCGTGCTATCTCTAAGTTTGATAAAAGAATAAGCTTAATGTAAAATTAAACTTGTTTTTACTGCATGAACCGTCTAAAAGCGTTATTTTTGCACCCCCAAAGTAAACTGAATTTTTCAGTTAAAAAGGAAGATAATAATAAACTAAATAAAATGACTGCAGACAAAGTACAGACTTTCGATGTATTGATCGAGATCCCGAAAGGAAGCCGAAACAAGTATGAATACGATTTTGAATTGAAGAAAATACGCTACGACCGTATGATTTTCTCTTCGATGATGTATCCGGCAGATTATGGTTTTATGCCAGAAACATTAGCTTTAGATGGTGACCCCTTAGATGTTTTGGTATTAGTAACCGAACCAACCTTTCCTGGTTGTGTTATTGAAGTAAAGCCTATTGGTGTGTTCCATATGGCAGATGAAAAAGGCCCAGATGAAAAAGTTATTTGCGTACCTATAAGTGATCCAATTGCAAATAATGTGAATGACCTATCTGAATTAAATCCACACCTTATTAAAGAAATTGAACACTTCTTTCAAGTATATAAAGATT
Source organism: uncultured Marixanthomonas sp. (assembly GCA_913057965.1). Taxonomy (GTDB): domain Bacteria; phylum Bacteroidota; class Bacteroidia; order Flavobacteriales; family Flavobacteriaceae; genus Marixanthomonas. The sequence goes on from CAJXPE010000342.1 coordinate 1,042, forward strand.
TAGAAGAAAAGAAAGTAGATGTTGGCGGATGGGGTGATGTAAATGCTGCAAAAGAAATTGTTGCTAAGTGTATAGATCGTTTTAGAGAAAGCGATGTTCCTTTTCAAGAAGTAAGTATTCGTTAATACTCTTCTTTAAACAAACAGAGTTTTATATAATAAAAAAAGCAATGACCAATTTGGTTGTTGCTTTTTTGTTTTGCCTTATTTTAAAGAGATAAGGCACTCTATTGAAACTGAATTATTTTTTTATTTTGAATAAAATGTGCCTGCATTTCGAGGATACCAATGTGAAATTTTAAATAAGGTGTTCCCTTACTTTTATGGTTTACTTGACTTATTTCAAACATATACTGCATGTGTTTTGCGAGTGTTTTCCAAGCAAAAAATAAAGAATGGTCCGGGTCGTAAATATGGGTGGGCTCACTTTTGGCGCCGTTTAATTCCACAATCATTAGGTTTTTTCCTTGTTCCAGCTCTTCAACGGTATTGTACTTAATATCTAATCTTCCGTAATGAAACCCCTCAATTTGAAGGCAAATTTTGTTAATGCTTTCCGTAAGTTGAGGTGTTATGATTGAGCTGAAATCAGTAAACTTAGCGCCTCGGGAATGACTTCCGTAGGGCATTAAATTCAGTTTTTTATCTTTGGGGAGTACTTTTTTATACATTGAACCATATTTTGGTTTTAGGGCTTCTATTTGAATTTGATACCGCGGAGTTTGGTTGAGCAGTTTTTCAACAGTTGAAATCCCATCACCAGTTATCGTGAGCGTTTCTTTAAAGACAATTCCAGTGATTATTCCTTTTGTATCACCGGGATAGCGAACATAAAACACGCCAATTTCATTTGGTAATGGTATAAAATCTTGAATCAGGTAGTCAAAATTCGCTTTTTCATGATAGTCAAATAACTCTTTTTCTGAATGTATTTTTTTCACCGCACTGCCCCGAAGCCCAATATCTGGTTTGGCTATAAGCGGAAATGATAAATCATCTTTTTTCAGTAGAAATTTTATTTCTTCGGAAGTAGTTTTGGAGTGAATTAAAAGGGTTTTAGCATAATACTTTTCAGGAATAAGGTTATATACCCTGTCTCTTATACACATCTCCGAGCCCACGAGACCTCTCT
>CAJXPE010000343.1 GCA_913057965.1 uncultured Marixanthomonas sp.
AGCGTCAGATGTGTATAAGAGACAGGTTCTAAATTCTCATCAATATGCTTCCCTGCAGTAGTAAAACGGCTAGAAGCTTCGGTGGTTTTGTTGTTTTGAATATAGGTACTTAGTGAAGCTAAAGATGATAATAGCGTATGGTTCAACACCACTAGCTCATAAATTTTTTCTAAGTTTTTTTGTTTCGATTTGGGATCTTGTGTCATCCGCTGAAAAGCGGCGCTTAAATTAGACATTTCTAAAAAAGCATGTTTTCTTGCTAGTTTAAAAGTAGTTGGTAAATTACCTTTTTGTTGGTAATACTTAATGATTTCAGAAAGGAAAACCCGATTAGCCGCAACACTTTTTTCAATGCTACTTTTAATATCCATAAACTCCCAAGCAGGCCACAACAATAAGATAGCAGCCGTTGAAATCCCTGCTCCAATTAATGTATCTAATACCCTAAATTGAATAACAGTTAATACATCGGGCCTAATAATAGCATAAATAAACACCACACTCAGTGTTATAAAAGTGGCTGCCGTTTTATAGTTTTTCTGTAACATAGAAAGCGCCATAACCAAAGAGCCTACTCCTAAAATAGCGAAAACGTAAGTATTTTGGGTAATGAAAACAATTCCGGTCGCAATCGCTCCACCAATTAATGTTCCTATAATTCGTTCTTTTGAGCGTGTTCTGGTCAACCCATAACTAGGGCGCATAATCACGATAAGGGTAAGTAAAATCCAGTATGGATTTTGAAAATCAAAAAACACACCAATGCCATAACCCACCATCACGGCTACTGCTAAGCGCAGTGCATGTTTAAAAATAGCCGATTTAAAACTTAGGTTTCTAATCAACAACGCTGGGTTGTAATCTTGGGTGGTTACAAAACGCCTTGCCACCTCATTTTTAATAAAAGTAAGTTCTCTAGGGTTTGGATTGCTAAGCAACCATTTTATTTTCTGAATTTTTTCAATCTGTTTCTCTTGATATTCCAATAGGTTTTGAAGCATTAGAAACCCTTCATAATCGAAATCTTCCTTACTGGATTTTAACAAAGAAATTTGCTTTTCAATCTTTCTGAAAATTTGAATTAATTGATCATGTTTCGGAATTTTCTTCACATTTTGACCCGCTTCAGAAATAAGAAGTAATTGAGTAGACATTTCAAAAAGTAAATTTTGAAAACTTTTTATATATTCAGGATAGTCATTGAGCAACTCATCCATTTTGTTATAGTGTACAGGATTTGCCAAGGCCATTTCTTGCATATCGACCAACTGAACAAAAACCAATAATCGCTTACTTTGATAAATAGACCTACCAGAACTTTTACGGGAAGAAATTAAAATTTCGCGTAAGGTTTCATGGTTTTCATTTATATCACTTTGTAAATCTAAAAGCTGAGATTGTAAGGCTTCCCTATTTGAGTGGGGACCAATTAATTTTCCTCTTGTCTCTAGAAATTGAGCGGTTAATTGATAGGTTTGAGTGAGGAGCTCTTCGGTTTGCCCTTTCGGATTAATTTTATGCCATATGGTAGCTAGTAGCAAGTACCAAAACCCGCCTAGACCAACGAAAAAAGAATATTCGTAGGTTTCTAATCGTTCCGCTTCGTGAGCAAAACTTAGCACCAACGCCAATAAACCCGAAAAACTTATCAAAGATGCCCTAAAACCAAAAATTGCTATATATGAAATGGCAAAAGTCAATATGCCTAATACAGGCAATAAAAACCAAGTGTTAAAATCAAGATAACCACCAATAAAACTTACAAGAACAATAAGCGCAATAGAGCATAAAATTCCATAAGTTTTGTGCCTAAAACTACCGCTTACATCACTAGGAAAACACCAAAACGCACCAAAGGACAATGCTATGGCAATTTCAAAAAAACCAAATTGTATTCCAATTATAATGGGTAATGAAAGAGCAATACCCACAATGATAGCTTTTGAAAAGTTAGTACTTTTTAAAAACTGTATTAGTTCCTTAAAATTGGTTGAAATGGTTTTTGTAAGGTTCAAATCTCGATGGTTCAATTGCAAAGGTACTGTGTTACTAAGGTAACAACGTTAATCTTTTCAGAAAAAACCTAAAAATTAATACAAGCCGTAAACCTGTCTCTTATACACATCTCCGAGCCCACGAGACCTCTCTACATCTCGT
>CAJXPE010000344.1 GCA_913057965.1 uncultured Marixanthomonas sp.
TTAAGCTGCTAAACTACATAAAAGGTATTATTCAACACAACTATTTTCCCATTTTAACTTATTTTTGAAACACCAATGAAAATCGTTTCCCAAATAAAACTTCCCATTGAGACCGAAATGGAGCTTTTTGAAAAAAAGTTCTCGGGAGCCATGTCTTCAAAAGTAGCACTCCTTAATAGAATTACCCACTATGTAGTAAACCGTAAAGGGAAGCAAATGCGCCCTATGTTTGTATTTCTTATCGCAAAGATGACCGGTAATGGAGTCGTTGAAGAACGAACCTATCGAGGCGCTTCGGTAATCGAACTAATCCATACTGCAACCTTAGTTCATGATGATGTGGTGGACGATAGTAACCGTCGGCGTGGTTTCTTCTCTATCAATGCCCTTTGGAAAAATAAAATTGCCGTTTTGGTGGGAGATTATCTTTTATCTAAGGGGCTGTTACTTTCCATTGATCATGATGATTTCGATTTACTGAAAATTATTTCGGTAGCCGTTCGTGAAATGAGTGAAGGCGAATTGCTACAAATTGAAAAAGCCAGAAGGCTCGATATTACCGAAGAAATATACTTTGATATTATTCGCCAAAAAACAGCTACACTTATCGCTGCTTGCTGTGCAATGGGAGCTCAATCGGTAAATGCCCCTAAAGAGGAAGTTGAAGCGATGCGAAAATTTGGTGAGTTAATTGGTGTCGCTTTTCAAATAAAGGATGATCTCTTTGATTATGGAGATGAAAAAATTGGTAAACCCACAGGTATTGATATTAAGGAACAGAAAATGACGCTTCCGTTAATTTATAGTTTAAACACTGTTCCGCCTAAAGACAAAAGATGGCTTATCAATTCTGTAAAAAATCATAATAAAGATAAAAAGCGGGTGAAACAAGTAATTGCGTTTGTAAAAGACACTGGCGGACTTGATTATGCAGTTTCAAAAATGAAAAACTATCAGCAACGAGCGTTGCAAATTCTACAAGAGTATCCAGACTCGCCATACAAGGAGTCCTTAGAGTTAATGGTTAACTACGTTATTGACAGAAAAAAGTAGCCTGAAACCTCGAACCTATTTTTTTTTCACGGCTCAGGCAACCCTTTTTATTAAAATTGCGTCTATATAAATAGAAAGCCATGCGAAGCATATTGTGAAACTAATATCCTTACATAAAAACTATACGACGCTAATAAAAAAAGCTAAGAAGGGCAACCGTCATTCACAACACGACTTATATCAGCTTTTTGCGCCCAAAATGTTGAGTGTTTGTAGACAGTATTTAAAACACAATGATTTGGCCGAAGAGGTTATGCTTAACGGATTTTACAAAGTATTTACAAAATTGGAATCTTATAGCGACCAAGGCAGTTTCGAAGGTTGGATACGCCGCATAATGGTAAACGAGTCTATTAGCGAACTGAGAAGACAGAAAAAGCTTTATTTCAAGGACGAATCGGTAATTGAAAATTCATTGGAACATGCAACTTCTATCGACACTGAATTTGCGGTAGAGGAAATCCAAAAAGTGATTGACAGTTTACCTGAAGGCTATAAAACTGTATTTGTTTTATATGCGGTAGAAGGTTATAAACATAGTGAAATAGCCGAATTGTTGCAAATTAGCGAAGGCACATCAAAATCACAATTATCAAAAGCCCGTAAAATGCTTCAAAACAATATTAACAATCAAAATGACGTGAATTATGGAGCCTAATAAATTTGAAGAAAACATTCGCGAAAAATTACAAGAACGGGAAATTCAACCTTCCAATGACGCTTGGGAAAAACTGAATACCCGTTTAGGAAAATCCGAAAAAAAGAAAAGTTACTTTGTTTGGTATGCTGTTGCGGCTAGCTTGGTAAGTATTTTGGTAATTGGGTCATTGTTATTTACTAAAGGTAGAGAGACTTCAGATGCAGAAAATTTAGTTGAAACTCCTATCAACAAAGAAATATTAGATACTGAAAAGCAACCGGAAATTGTTTCTCACAAAACTAATTCAGAAAATATAGCTGTTGAAGAGAAAATCAATAAAGAGATAAAAAGAGAACAAGAAGCTCCTAAAAAGCAACTTGCAAAACAAAATATACAACCAAAACCTGTCTCTTATACACATCTGAGCTGCCGACGACTCCTTACGTGTAGATCTCGG
>CAJXPE010000345.1 GCA_913057965.1 uncultured Marixanthomonas sp.
TCATCTGCACTAATGCATTGCTCTAATTCTGGGTTAGTTTTTAAAACTGGTAATGAATCAACAAATAGGTCTAAAGTTTTATCAGCATCATAACAAGCTAAATTGTCTTTGTTTTCAACTCTTATAAATAAGGTTTGAGAGTTTGTTACAGAATGATTAGAATCTTTTGGAATTACTGTAGAAACATCGTTGATTTCTGCACCATTTGGAGTAGTGTGATAACTAATACTGTATTGATTTGGATCTAAAGTTCCTAGAACTTCTGTATCTCTAGTATTTAATAAAAATGTATTTATTATGCCGTCGGTATCAGAGCTACTTTCTAAATCATCACAAATTCTATAAGGTTCTGGTTGAACTGCAATTGGTAAATCTGTAACCGCTAATCTAAAATCAGTAATTTCAAAACAGGCTTCTGGAGCATCTTTATTATGAACTCTAGCGTATATAATTTGTGAACTAAAAGCAGAAGGATTTGGATATGGATTTGGGAATTCTGTACCAGCAACATTATCATTTGCAGCTTGCATAGATTCAAAATACAAGACATCAAAGATTGTTGGACTTAAACCATTTAATATATCTGAACTTCTTTCAGTTTGTAAATCAAAATCGTTAAAACCATTTCTGTCTGTATCACAGAAAATAATATCTTCTGGTTGGGTTGCATTGGCTGCTTCAAATACTTCTAGATTAAAAACTGCATTAAATTCTATAAGATCTCCACAGGTATCTGTTAATTCTATTTTTAAAGTGTATGTTCCGTTATTAGTAGTGGTTAAGTTTACTAATTGTAAAGTATTAGTAGTTGCAATAATATCTGAAGTTGTTCCATCATCAAAACTCCATTCAAAAATAGGACTAGAACTTACAGCAATAATACTCGGGTCAGTTATTGCAAAAGTAACATCATCTCCTCTACAATATTTTAAATCTTGATTATTAATTGTTGTTCCAGAACTATCTGAAATATCTATTGGTAATAATAAAGAAGAAATAAATGGCGGCAAGCCTTGGGTAGCTAATTTACCATTTAAGTCAATTGCATCTTTGGTAAATATGATGTCTCCAGCATCTGCTGTTGGATTTTCTATAACGTCTAAAAAAGCAGCAAATCCATTACTATAAGCTAGAGGGATGGTGGCATAAATCTTACCATCGGGACCTAATTGTAAAGCACCTCTATAACCTCCTTCCGGATAATCACTACTACCAGGAATTTGAGTGTGAATTAGTTCTCTGGATCCAGGAATATTAGCGCTTTCTAAATTAAATTGGAAAAGTTTGTAGGTCACAGCAGCCTGTGATAATGAACCTCTAGACGCAGAAGTTGTAGAAATATATAATTTTTTCGAGTCAGAAGAAAATTCTACACCATAAGCTTCTCCAAGTCCGCTAGAAACCCCATCAATAAGCTTAATTTCACTACCGGAGACCTTACCAGTCACAGGGCTAAAATCATATAAAATTGCACTATTATTAAAATTATTAGATTGATTAGCGATAGCTAATTTAGTTCCGTCTGGGGAAATTTTTAAATAACCTCTTCTTTGCATTGAAGTTGAAATATTCGATATTACAGGAGTTGTACTGATGCCAGTATCGGACACAAAATAGGAATAAAATTGATTATCTACAACAGATACTACCCAGAAGGTACCACATTGATCTCCTTTTACTGCAGCAACTTTTTCTTCCCAATTGTTGAATTTTCCATCAGATAAATCCTCATAAAAAACCCCATCACTATTTTCATCGATTAATTGCCCAATTCCTGCACCTAAGGTCATATCTATGGTGTATGCGTTCAGACCTTTTCCATTTACTACTATATTACCAAGACGATCTGTTTCTGGGCCGTCATCTACTGTAAATAAATAATAAATTGAACTTGATCCTGGTTTTGGAATGATCATACCAGATTGTGTACTTGAGGGGTCTCCTTTTAGATTATCAGCATTAGAAAGATCGGTGTATTGCATTATTTTATGATTTGTATCCCAGACAGTGATTCCATCGGAATAAAACAACAAGTTACCATCTGCGTCAGAGAATGATGAGCAGCCTTCAAATGTATCAATTTCCCCATTTGTTAAAGCTACTGGGGGTGAAGAATTAAAATCTAGGCCTGCATTTTCTCCAAAAT
>CAJXPE010000346.1 GCA_913057965.1 uncultured Marixanthomonas sp.
CGTCGGCAGCGTCAGATGTGTATAAGAGACAGGTTAAGTTTAAGCCTAATTTTTCTAAAAAACCTAAAGTAGAATACCTGTAATTAACAAGGTAAGAGGCTTTGCTTGTTTTACTAAAATACCCTTCAGTTGAAAACCCTAGACCTAGCACACCAACATCAATTGTAGTTTCTCTTTTTTGATTATTACCTTTGCGAAAGCGTAAATCAAAAACCCCAGCAATACCATTGCCATATTCGGCAGGAAAAGCAGAAGTAAAAAAATCAGTTTTAGCTAACACGTTAGCACTTAACATACTTACAGAGCCTCCAGTTAACCGGGTGAAATGATTTGGATTTGGTACTTCTACGCCTTCTAATCTCCATAATAAGGTATTAGGCGAGTTACCTCTAATTACAATTTCATTGTTTAAATCGTCACCACCTCCTGTAACGCCTGCGAAATTTTGAACTTGCCTTGCTGGGTCGCCTAAAGATGCAGCATAAAGATTAGCTTGTTCTGGGTTTAAGCTGCGTGCGCTAACGGTAACAAACTCATTGACGGTTATTTCTTTGCGTTTTTCGGCTACAATCACAACTTCATCTAGGGCTGCAAAACTTTCTACTAAATTAATTTCTAAGACCACTTCTTTTCCTGCGGTTACATTAATATTGGGCAACGTAAAAGTTTCATAACCTAAAAACGAAAGGATAAGCGTTTGTTTACCAATAGGGACGTCACTTAAAGTAAACTTTCCATTTTCATCAGAGGTTGTTCCAATGGGTGGATTGCTATCTTTAAGAAGAATATTAGCAAAAGGAATGGCTTGTTTTGAATCTTTGTCGGTAATTGTTCCTCTCACGGTTTGTTGCGCTAAGAGCGCCATTGGTAACGTAAGGAATAAAGCATTTAAAAAAAATCTGAGCATCATAAGTTTTATTGTTTGGCAAGAAAACGTACAATGTTATTTATTAGTGTTCAACTGGATAAAGTTGAACAACTAAGATTTCTTAAAAAATTACAACTTACTGATTATTAGTATTTTTATATTGTTTAGGTGTCATTCCAGATTGCTTTTTAAAGAGTGTATTAAAGGTGCTTTTAGAACCAAAACCGCCTTCAAGTGCAATACCTTCTATACTTAAATGTTGCTTTTTTGGGTTTTTTAAAAGGGCTTTACAATAGTCAAATCTAAAATTATTGATGTAGTTGTAAAAATTTACATTATAATGTGAATTTATAACATATGATACTATGTGTGTTCTACTATTTAATTTATCTGCTAATAGATTTAGAGAAAGATTTTTGTTTAAATATGGCTTATCCTCTTTCATTAACTTTTCTAAATTATTGACTATTTCAAGCATTAAATGTTCATCAATAAGTCCTTCTTTTTCAACGTCAATTTGTTCAGGAATTTCTTTTTCTGCCAAAACTTTGCCTTGCATTGTTAGCTCGAATATTTCTCTTTGCTGTACGATATGGAAACCACTATAAAATAACATTAGAAATATAGCGATATCTGAAATATTGATTAGGTAATATTGATTTGAGCTAAAATTGAAGACAACTTGAGCAATAAAAATTATTGGGAAAAGAAACATTAACTTATACAACCAGTTCAAATCTACACCTTGAGTATTTGCGTGAAACTTTAAAACATTTTTATGATGATTGACAAGCATTTTTACGACCCAATAAAATACAATTAGAGAAAATATCCAAAAGCCAATAAGAAATATAAAATCCAAAGTATCAATAAAATTTTCTAATGCTAAAGCGTACGTTTCTGCCCAAATTGAAAACGTCCTAAAGATGGCTATAAAAAGAAAAGGTAGCAATAGTAAATAATGTTTTTTTAAGAAATTAGCAGGCGTGTGAACAAAATGATATACTGCTATATAAAGTAATGCAGGAATTAGGATTATGGTGTTTTCTAAGATATCAATTATATATAACCATATCCATTTTTCTGAAATATATTCTCCGATATCTGTAGAAATAAAAAGGATAGCTAAAACACCAAAAAGCATAGCTAAGTAGCTGTTTGCATTTTTATTAATTCTGTAACTTAGAGAAAAGGTTACAAAAGTTAGCATTAACGAAGCGCCTATTCGTATAAGAGCTGTCTCTTATACACATCTCCGAGCCCACGAGACCTC
>CAJXPE010000347.1 GCA_913057965.1 uncultured Marixanthomonas sp.
ACGAGATGTAGAGAGGTCTCGTGGGCTCGGAGATGTGTATAAGAGACAGAAGCTGGCCAAAGCACTAAAAGCGGATTTATTTGTGTCTTTGCATTGCAATCATTCTGATAATCCGGATGCGAGAGGGATAGAGGTTTATGCTTCAAGAAAACAAGAAAAATTCTCGAAAGCATCGGTTTTTATAGGCTATCAAATTGAACGAGCCCTTTGTGAAGCCATTGGTTATGAAAGTCGAGGTGTAAAGTTTGCCAATTTTCAGGTGTTGAAGGAAACTACAGATTATTGCCCTGCTGTTTTGATAGAATTGGGGTTTTTGTCAAATAGGGATGAAGCACAATATCTAATTCAAAAACAGAGCTTGATTGCCATTGCGGTATCTATTTTAAAAAGTTTATAAATTAAAGAATAAGATTATGAAAGAACTATTCATTGAAATTATCCAAAATATCAAACAACTAATAACGGCCTATTTTAAAGAAATTAAGAATTTAATGCAATAAAATAATTTTGACAGTTTAAATGTTAATCGTAATATTGCAATGAATTAATATAATAGTGAAATGGGATTGGCCAAAACCGAAATATTTACAGATGAGCAAAACCAAATATCGGTTTTTGCAAAAGCTTTTGGACATCCCGCAAGAGTCGCCATACTGCAACATCTTTTTAAAATCGATACTTGTTTCTGTGGCGATTTGGTAAAGGAAATAGGTTTGGCTCAACCCACAATTTCCCAACACCTCAAAGAATTAAAATATTTAGGTCTTATAAAGGGAACAGTTGAAGGTACGAGTGTATGCTACTGTATAGATATGGACAATTGGAAAGAAATGAAGGATCTTATGACAGCGTTTTTGGGGCAGGATTTGTTACCAAAAGATGAATGCTGCTAAAAAAATTTAAACCATTTAATCGTTTTATTGCGATAAACTTATAAACTATAATTATGAAAACAAAAACAATAATTCCCATCGTGGTATTCTTACTTTGCTTTCAGCAAGTAATTCAAGCACAAACGCTCAAGAAAAAAATCCAAAAATCTGTTGTAGAAATTGGCAACACCTTCACGGAAATTCCGATGGAACGATTAAAACGCCTTGACCAAGTAGCGTTTTTAATTTTCAAGAAATTGGACGATAACACAAAAGTAAACGTACTATTTGTTGATTCCGGTAACCAAGAAATAAGTCAGCTTGCATTGGTTTGGCTGCAAACAGGGATGATTTATTATGGTCACAATACTATGTTAAGTCTTCAATCTGCTGGTATCTCACCCAAAATCGAACCCATATCAAAACTGGCAATTCTAAAAGAATATGGTTTTAGCATAAGAAATACGCGTGGGGAAAATCCAATGTCCTATAACATTGACTATGGTTCGGGAAATTGGGTGGTTTATCCCAAGTCCTTACAATCCCTGCAATCAACCAGCGATAATACTATTGAAATATATGTTGAGAAAATTTCATCCAACGAAAATGAAAATAACAACGTCGAATTAATATTTACCGATACAAATACAATCGCGAGGGAAATGCTGTACTTGGCCACTCGAATAAACAATCTCTTGCAAACGAAACAATAACATTATTACTATGAAACTTTCACAAATTAAAAAACAGCTTACCCAATTGGACAGAATCGCTTTCCAATTGCCAAATGGCGATTTAGTCCCCAGTCATTTTCACGTTACCGAAGTAGGTAAGATTACCAAACACTTTATTGACTGCGGTGGAACGGTGCGCAATGAAGAAGTTGCCAATTTTCAACTGTGGAATGCAGATGATTACGACCATAGGTTACATCCAGAAAAACTACTGAATATTATTGAACTTTCTGAAAGGATATTAGGTATCGAAGATTTGGAAATCGAAGTGGAATACCAAGCCGAGACCATCGGTAAATTTGGACTCGATTTCGACGGAAACAATTTCCTGTTGACTACAAAACAAACGGACTGTCTCGCAAAAGACCAATGCGGTATCCCTACAGAGAAACCTAAAATGAAATTATCTGAAATTCAAGCAACAAATTCCTGTGCACCAGGAAGTGGCTGTTGCTAAACCTATAAAAAAACTTCACAATGAGAATAATACCTGTCTCTTATACACATCTGACGCTGCCGACGACTCCTTACGT
>CAJXPE010000348.1 GCA_913057965.1 uncultured Marixanthomonas sp.
CGTAAGGAGTCGTCGGCAGCGTCAGATGTGTATAAGAGACAGGTGTTAGTATAGTAGCCTCCTTTTTCTAAATATTTTTGTTTCTGCATCAGTTTTACATCTGATTGCATCATGTCTTTTACCAACGATACCAAATCATGTTCAGCAACCCAACCTAATTTTTCTTTTGCTTTTGTAGGATCTCCAATTAATAAATCTACTTCTGTTGGTCTGAAATAAGAAGGATCTATAGATAGTACTTCTTTCCCTAACTCTAATTGGAATTGTTTATTGTTACAAGAAACAACAAAAGCTTTCTCATTGACTCCAGAACCTTTAAATGCTAACTCAATACCTACTTCTTTAAAAGACAGTCTAACAAACTCTCTAACTGTAGCAGTTTTTCCTGTTGCTATGACCCAATCTTCTGGCTCTTCTGCCTGTAAAATCATCCACATCATTCGAACATAATCTTTGGCATGACCCCAATCTCGTTTGGCATCTAGATTCCCTAAATAAAATTTCTCTTGTAAACCTAAAGCAATTTTAGCAGTCGCTCGTGTAATTTTACGAGTAACAAAAGTTTCTCCTCTTCGAGGGCTTTCATGGTTAAACAAAATACCATTACACGCAAACATATTATAGGCTTCTCTATAGTTTTTAGTGATCCAAAATCCATATATTTTTGCGACACCATAAGGAGATCTTGGATAAAAAGGAGAATTTTCATCATAAAAACCTTTTTCATTTTTATTCTCTGGCATTCCTCCATACAATTCTGAAGTAGAAGCTTGATAAATTCTTGTTTTCTTTTCTAGACCGAGTAAACGAACAGCTTCTAAAATTCGTAAAGGCCCTAAAGCATCAACATTACCTACGTATTCAGGAGTGTCAAAAGACACCTTTACATGGGACATGGCCCCTAAGTTGTATATTTCATCGGGCTGGCACTCCTCAATAATTCTCGTCAAATTCATAGCATCCGTTAAGTCGCCGTAATGTAATTTTAATCGTTGATTAGGGTGGTGAGGATCTTGATATAAATGATCGATACGATCCGTATTTAATGAAGAAGCTCTTCTTTTAATCCCATGAACTTCATACCCTTTTTCTAATAATAGTTCCGCTAAGTAAGAACCATCTTGACCAGTAATTCCAGTTATTAATGCAACTTTCATATTTATAATTTTATTTCTTTAATCTTGTCTATATTCTCCAAAAACCAAGCATACGTCTGTTCAATTCCGTCTTCTAACTCTGTTGAATACTCCCATCCAATGTCTTTCATTTTGGAAACATCCATGAGTTTTCTTGGAGTGCCGTCGGGTTTTTCAGCATCCCAAAAAATTCGCCCCTTATGTCCTATAACTTTTTGTATGGTCTCAGCTAATTCTTTTATAGTAACATCTTTCCCTGTACCTATATTGTATAAAAATTCTGGTAAATTATTTTCTAAGGCATACACCACCGATTCTGCCATATCATCTGCAAACAAAAACTCTCTCATAGGGGTTCCACTTCCCCATAAAGTTACATCTGAATGCTTATTTATTTTAGCCTCATGAAATTTCCGCAGCATTGCAGGCAATACATGTGAAGATTGTAAATCAAAGTTATCAAAATACCCATACAAGTTGGTAGGCATTAAACTCACATACTCTTTGTTATATTGTTTTCGAATGGCTTGACAAGCTTTTACTCCTGTAATTTTTGCAATTGCATACCACTCATTAGTAGGTTCTAGTGAATCTGTTAATAGGTATTCTTCTTTCAAAGGCTGAGGTGCAAACTTCGGGTAGATACATGAACTCCCTAAGAAAATAAATTTATCGACACCCGCTTTGTGAGCTCCATCTATTAAATTATTCTGAATTAACATGTTTTCCATTAAAAATTGATATGGAAAATTATTGTTAGCTAAAATACCTCCAACTTTTGCTGCAGCATCAATGACTACTTCAGGTTGTTCTTTTTTATAAAAATCAGTAACTGCCTGTTGATTTCTGAGATCAAGTTCAGTGCTAGTTTTTCCAATCAAATTAGAATACCCTTTGGATTTTAATGCTCTCCAAACTGCAGAACCCACCATACCTCTATGTCTGTCTCTTATACACATCTGACGCTGCCGACGACTCCTTA
>CAJXPE010000349.1 GCA_913057965.1 uncultured Marixanthomonas sp.
ACGAGATGTAGAGAGGTCTCGTGGGCTCGGAGATGTGTATAAGAGACAGAATCAAATTTATAATTAAGCGTGTTGTAGTTGGTGCTTACCTTCTTTTATCTCTTCAATTAATTTTGAGTTGAAAGCTGGTAAATCATCAGGATTTCTACTTGTTACAAAGCCTTGATCTACAACCACCTCTTCATCTACCCAATTGGCTCCAGCATTGATTAAATCATCTTTAATCGAACTAAAAGAAGTCATTTTTCTTCCTTTAACTACGTTTGCCGAAATTAGTATCTGTGGTCCGTGACATATGGCAGCAACGGGTTTTTTCTGTTTGAAAAAGTCAGTAACCAAATTTAAAGCATCGGTATTTCTACGTAACTTATCTGGATTGATAACTCCCCCTGGCAATACTAAAGCATTGTATTCATCAGCAGTAACATTATCAATTGTTTTATCAACTTTATATTCGTTGCTCCAGTTCCCATTATCCCAAGCTTTAATGCTTCCTGTTTTTTCACTTATAATGTCAACTGTAAATCCTTCTTTCTCCATAGCTTCTTTAGGAGATTTTAATTCTGATTCTTCAAATCCATCTGTTGCGATAATTGCTATTCTCTTGTTCATAGTTTTTTGTTTTTATTCGTTTTTCTTTTCATCTAAGATACCAGTAAAAACAAGTGTTCGCAAACATTCGGTATTAATGTTCTATTAAAACATCGTTAAAGTTCGTTAGTAGATTCGCTGTTGTTTTTTAGCTCTTTTGCCTTATTGTGATCTTCCTCAAGCTTCTCTTTATAAGACCTCAATTCACTTAATTCTTTTTCATAAGAAAGCGTAGCATGTTTAGTAGGTTCAACTTTTATATTTCTGTGCAACGCCCAGTTAACGGTAAGTTCGGCACCAAAAAATAGAATTAGGCACGTATAATAAACCCAAAGGAGAATAAGAACTACAGATCCAGCTGCTCCATAAACCGAAGCGGGATTTGATTGTGAAAAATAAAAACCGATGATATATTTTCCTACTAAAAACAGTAACGAAGTGAATAACGCTCCTACCAAGGTGGTTTTCCATTTTATCTTTACATCAGGTAAAATGGTGAAAATAGAAGCAAATAAAGCAGTTATAAATATTTCAGAAATTAAAAAATTTAAAACCTTAACGATTACCGAAGAAGCTTCAGAATAATAATTACCTAAATAATTGCTTATCGCTGAAACCGCTGCCGAAATAAACAATGAAATTAAAAGTAACAGTCCAATCACTAAAACCAATCCAAATGATGTTGCTCTTCTTTTAAGCATATTTACAAAGCCTTCTTCCTTTGCCCGTACACTCCAAATATCGTTTAATGCTTTTTGAAGCTGAAAAAAAACGCCGGTGGCAGCAAAAACCAGCATTCCTATACCTAATACAATAGTAATTACTGAGCTATTTTCAAGCGCAGCATTGGCAATCATTGTTTCAATAGCTTCGGCACTTCCTTGCCCTATTAAACCTCCAATTTCTGCGGTTATTCTTCCTTGAACGGCTTCACGTCCATAAAATAGACCTGCGAAATGAACTGTAATCATTAACAATGATGGCAATGAAAATAATGCGTAATAAGCAATTACCGCACTTTTTGCCCAAGGATCATTTTTATCCCAACAAATGTATGTTTTCTGTAAAAATGAAAATACTTTCATTATAGATAGCGTTCTTTTATAATATTAATATGGTGTAACTCGTGGCCACAAATTATAAACCCTGCAGCTTGAACAGAAAGCGGCTTGTCATTGGCATTTCCAGTGTTGTTCATTGTTTGTTCTGAAAAGCTTTCAAAAAGAGCGGTAGTAGCCTGACGAACAGTTCTATATTCGTTAATTAAATCTTCTGGTGACCGTTCGTTAGCATTAGAGTTTTCTGCAAATAGATTTTCATCAAAGCCAGGTAATATTGCATTTTCTGAACGCGCTATTTGTAGTGCTCGATAGCAAAAAATTCGCTCCGTATCAATTGTATGCAACAGAATTTCTTTTGGTGTCCACTTCCCTTCCGCGTAGCTATACTGCCAATTTTCATCTGAAAGTGACCTGTCTCTTATACACATCTCCGAGCCCACGAGACCTCTCTACATCTCG
>CAJXPE010000350.1 GCA_913057965.1 uncultured Marixanthomonas sp.
GATCTACACGTAAGGAGTCGTCGGCAGCGTCAGATGTGTATAAGAGACAGCTCATAAACTCTTTCGATATTAATGTTTTGGTACTCGTAATTGTGCAACTTCTTTCAAGTAGGTTTGCAAGGCAATTTTAGCGGCTATTTCGGCTTCTTCCTTTATTTCTTCTTTCAGCAGGTCTTCAGAATAAAATTTCTTTACAAAATGGGTATCAAAATTCCCACTTCTGAAGGCTTCATGCTCACATACAAATTTTCCGAAAGGAAGTGTAGTACTCACCCCTTCTACTTCGTAGGCTGCAATGGCTTCAATCATATGTTGAATGGCTTCGTTACGGGTTTTTCCGTAGGTAATCAATTTTGCCAACATTGGGTCGTATTGAATAGGAACTTCCATGCCTTCTTCAAAACCATCATCCATTCGAATATGCTCACCTTTTGGTGGTTGATACACATCTAACCTACCCACACTCGGCATAAAATTATCGAGGGAATCTTCTGCATACACTCGTAATTCTAATGCGTGACCCTTAATTTTTAAATCATCTTGTGTAAATGACAATTCCTGTCCGTCGGCTATTTTAATCTGTTCTTCAACCAGATCAATTCCGGTAATAAACTCCGTTACCGGATGCTCAACTTGCAGACGCGTATTCATTTCCAAGAAATAGAAGTTGTGGTTTTCATCGAGCAAAAACTCCACCGTACCAGCCCCCACATAATCACAAGCTTTAGCTACTTTTATAGCTACTTCGCCCATCTTTTTACGTAATTCAGGTGTTAAAACCGCTGAAGGTGCTTCTTCTACAACCTTTTGATGTCTTCGTTGTACACTACATTCGCGTTCAAATAAGTGCAACACATTGCCGTGTGTATCGGCCAACACCTGTATTTCAATATGTCTTGGGGAAGCCACATACTTTTCAATAAAAACCGCGCCGTTACCAAATGCCGATTCGGCTTCACTAATGGCTCGTTTCATTTGTTCGGCTAACTCTTCTTCTTTTTCTACTACACGCATTCCTTTTCCGCCACCACCGGCAGCTGCTTTAATTAAAATAGGAAAGCCAATATCCTTAGCAATTTTTGTCGCTTTATCCACATCGGTTATCGCTTCATCGATTCCAGGAACCATTGGAATATCATAATCCTTAACGGCATCTTTTGCGGCTAGCTTATCCCCCATTACCTTAATAGCATAGGATTTTGGACCCACGAAAATCAATCCTGCTTTTTCTACTGCTTCGGCAAAATCGGCGTTTTCACTTAAAAATCCATAGCCGGGATGAATTGCGTCAACATCTAATTCTTTTGCTGTTTTAATGATCAAATCACCTTTTAAATACGATTCTGAAGAAGGTGGCGGACCAATGCATACGGCTTCATCTGCAAATTTAACGTGTGGGGCATTTCGGTCTGCTTCCGAAAAAACAGCTACCGTTTTCAATCCCATATTTCGAGCGGTTTTCATAACACGAAGGGCAATTTCCCCTCTGTTGGCAACCAATATTTTTTTAATATCCATTAGTCTTCTAGTTCAATTAACAATGCATTTTTATCTACCGTTTCGCCAGTAGCAATATGTACGGCTTTTACCACACCATCTCTTGGTGCGCCCAAGGCATTTTCCATTTTCATCGCTTCGAGCACACATAGCGAATCGCCTTCACTAACCGTATCGCCTTCTTTTACGTTTACTTCTAAAATTAGTCCCGGCATAGGGGCGTGAATTTCATTTTCAATAGAATCACTTCCCAATGAAAGTCCCATTTCAGCAATAAGCGCGTCGAGTTCGTTTTCAATTTTAACGGTATATCGATTTCCGTTTACCTTAACCGTATAGGTTCTAGAAAGTAAATCCTTGGAAAGTACTTCGGCTGTGACCGATTTGTTATTTTGAAGTAGGTGTACTTTATTTTTTGTTTCAGAAACGCTATCCAACGCTTCCATATCCTTGCCGGGTATTGAAAACTCAAACGAGTCGTTCACCACGGCTTTGTAAGTTGCACTCATAGAAAAGAATTTTCCGCAAAGATACGGTTTTGAAAAAAGGTTACCACAAAATGTAAAAAACCTGTCTCTTATACACATCTCCGAGCCCACGAGACCTCTCTACA
>CAJXPE010000351.1 GCA_913057965.1 uncultured Marixanthomonas sp.
GTTGCTGAGTGTTCTGCGAAGCAGAATGCGGTGTGCTGAGCAGAGCCGAAGTGTACCGAAGTGACCGGGTTATTTACACAAAAAACAAATCCTGCGCCAAGCGATACGTATTTGCGTGGGCATCAATAATTACTTTTATATCAGGCGAATAGCCTCCGCCCATACTCACTTGCATTGGAATTTCAAGATTACGGATAGTTTCCAACACAAAAAGATCGCGTTCCTTACAACCATCGACTGTGCAGTTTAATCGACCTAACTTATCAGTTTCCAAGATATCGACACCGCTGAGGTAAAAAATAAAATCGGGTTGTACGGTTTCAATTAAATTAGGAAATGTTTCCTTTAGTTTGGACAAATAAAAATCATCACCCGACCCATCAGGAATAGGAATATCCAAATCACTTACTTCTTTTTTAAAAGGGTAATTACCCGCGCCGTGCATGGAAAATGTAAAAACCGAATCATCGTTTTGAAAGACTTCAGCGGTACCGTTTCCTTGATGCACATCTAGATCGACGATTAGAATCTTTTTCGCCAATCCTTTGCTTTGCAAATAACGCGCGCCAATGGCTTGATCATTAAAAATGCAAAAGCCTTCCCCATGATCGGTATACGCATGGTGTGTGCCTCCGGCTATGTTCATGGCAATGCCGTGTTCTAAAGCATATTCGCAGCCTTGAATAGTTCCTTGTGTAATGAGATGTTCTCGCTTTACCAAGCCTTCAGAAAGTGGAAAGCCTATTTTACGAGCGGCCCGTTTATCAAGCGTCAAGTTTTTTAAATGTGAAACATATTCAGCTGTATGTACTGCAAGAATATGTTCATCTAAGGGCATGTTAGGTTCAAAAAAATTAGCTTCATTACACGTCGCTTCATATAACAATTGCTGCGGAAGGAGTTCGTATTTTTCCATAGGAAATCGATGCCCTTCCGGTAACGGATGTTTATAAATAGGATGATATGCTATTTTGAGCATGCAATACGTCTTCTTTTTGAAGGAAACAATCGATTTTTGAAGTTGATTTCTTTATTGTAGAAGGTAATTCTAATTCCTAATAACAAAACTAAACCCCCAATAACCATTTGCAAGTTAATGGTTTCATCTACAAATAACCACGCTAAGATAGACGCTAAAATTCCTTGTCCCAACAAACTCACCGATACGAGGGTAGCACGCATTCTTTTAGTGGCAAAACTTATTAATAACCAAGCTGCCAATTGACATATTACCCCTTGAATAAGCAATACAAACCAGCCCATATTACTAAATCCAGAAAACGGTTCACCAATTGCGTAACTAATAATGCCCAAGGCAATGGCCGAAGCAAGTAAGCTAATGCTCATAAAAGAGACCACGTTAAATTCGTGTAAGATGAATTTACTCACTAACATATAGACTGCATACAGCATCCCCGATAGAATACCGAATATAAAAGCAAGATCGAAATTAAGGTTTATGAAAAAGTGAAAACCGACTAAGGTTACCATACCTAAAACAGCAACGACGGTACCAATCCAAAAGTTCTTTTTAGGTTTATTTTTTAAGAAAAAGAAGGCACCAATTCCCACCCACACAGGTGATAAATTGGTCAACAATGAAGCCTGCGTTGCGGTAGATTCTTGTATGGCGACATTCCAAACGGCTACGTCAAGCCCAAACACCACACCACACAAGATGCCCAAAAGCAAAACTTTGGTAGAAGGGATTTTTAACTGCCTTGTTATTAATGCATACGGAAGCAATAAAGCCGAAGCAATTGCCATTCGGTAAAACGCAGAGATAACCCCTGGCGTAAGACTCAATTTTACTAATACTGGAAAGATGGAAATACAAATTATTCCTACTACTAAAGCGATTCTTGCCTTTTTCATAAGCCTAACAGTTAAAAGGATGAAATAATAAAAACGCGAAATTAGCTAATAAAAAACACTAGCAAATAGAAAATGGGAAAGAAAACAGATATTTAACACCTATTTATGAAGTTTCAACTGAATCCGTTTTCTGTCAACATCTACCTCCAATACCTGTCTCTTATACACATCTCCGAGCCCACGAGACCTCTCTACATCTC
>CAJXPE010000352.1 GCA_913057965.1 uncultured Marixanthomonas sp.
AAGTAGGTAGTACAGGAGCTTTAGGAGCATATTCATTAAATCAAACTTTTGGATTAAGTAATTCTGGATTTGGAAATCAAGCTAGTGTGCCTAACACACAATTTAATCCAAACTTGAAAGCAGAAACAGTAACAGGTATTGAATTTGGTATTGATGCAAAAATGTTTGGTAACAGGTTACGTTTCAGCGCAACTTACTATGACCAACAAAGTGCTGATTTATTAGTACCTATCCAAGTGACTGCTGCAACAGGGTTTACAAACGTTTGGGACAATATTGCAGACATGAGTAACAAAGGATATGAACTACAATTAGGAGGAACTGTAATCAAAAAAGAAGATTTTAGTTTTGATATAGATGTAAATTTTGCTAAAAATGATAATGAAGTTACTTCTTTAGGAGACTTAGATACATATGTATTAGGTGGTCAATGGGGTGTTAGCTTAGAGGCTAAACCAGGACAACCTTATGGAACATTAATTGGTAGAGACTTTCAAAGAACAGCTCAAGGACAAGTAATTTATCAAGATGGTTTACCATTAATAGATTCTACACCACAAGCAGTAGGTAATATTGCACCAGATTGGACAGGTGGAGCTTCTTTCTCTTTCCGTTATAAAAATTTCGATTTTTCTACTTTAATAGATGCTAAAATTGGTGGTGACGTACATAGTATGACATACGCTTGGGGTAGATACGCAGGAACACTTTCTGAAACAATGGAAGGTCGTGAGACTGGATTAGTAGGAGATGGTGTAATGTCTGATGGTAATGGAGGATATGTACCAAATGATGTATTAGTTACAGCAAAATCATATAACCAAAGATCATTCTCAAATGGAGTGGAGTCTAGTTCTATTTTTGATGCTTCTTATGTTAAATTAAGACAAATCTCAATTGGATATTCTTTACCAAAAGAATTCATTAAAAACTCAGTAGTAAAATCGTTAAAATTATCTATAGTAGGTAGAAATCTTGCAATTTTATACAAAAGAGCGCCGCACATTGATCCTGAAACAGGATTTAGTGCTTCTAATGGAAATCAAGGACAAGAATTTGGACAATATCCATCAGCGAGAAATATTGGTTTTAATATCAATTTGAAATTTTAAACATCTTAAAACAGATAAATCATGAAAAAAATAAATATAATTTTATATACTTTTTTAAGCTTTGCGATATTCACAGGATGTGATGAAGGCTTTGAAGAATTAAACGTGGATCCAAATAATTCCACAGCGGTTCCAGCTCATTTATTATTAGGTGGACCACAAAGAATTTACATGAATACTATGTACTCTGCACAATATGGTGGAGATATGGGAGCATGTTGGGCACAACAATGGTCTAAAGTACAGTATAATGACGAAGCTAGATATGAACCAAGAAGAGGTGTTATCGATAACATTTGGAGTACTATGTATGCGAGTATTATTTCTGAATCTAAAGCAATGTATAACCTTGCAGAAGCAGAAGGTAACAATAGCCTTAAAGGAGCGGGTTTAATAATGCAAGCTGTTGGTTACCAAACTTTAGTTGATTTTTATGGCCCTGTGCCTTTTACTGAATCTATTGATGGCAGTATTTTACAACCTGCTTATGATGATGAAGCTGTAGTTTACGCAGGTATCATAAGTATGCTAACTGAAGCTAATGCTTTATTAGCAACCAGAACAGGAAGTATTACTAGTAGCTCTGATTTATTTTACGGAGGTGATGTTACTAAATGGATGAAATTAGCAAATTCGCTAAAATTTAGAGCTCTTATGAGAATCTCTAAGAGTTCAGGTAATCAAAATTCTGAATTACAAGCTTTAATGGGGAAAATGTTTACTTCAAATGCAGACAATGCACAATTAATTTACTTAGGTGCTTCTCCAGATGCGAACCCAATTTGGGAAACTATTGTGGATGGAAACAGAGCTGAGTACAAAATTAACTCTAAAGTTGTTGAAATTTTAACAGACTTAAATGACGATAGATTAGAGGTATATGCTGGAGTAAATGCAAGTGGAGATATCGTTGGTCTGTCTCTTATACACATCTCCGAGCCCACGAGACCTCTCTACATCTCG
>CAJXPE010000353.1 GCA_913057965.1 uncultured Marixanthomonas sp.
ATTCCGAAGTTAAAAGAAGAAAATATTCATCTAATTGACCACACCGATTTTTCAACAACACAAAAAGAAATTGCCAAATCGTATTTTGAAGATTCGCTAAAAGAAAAATTAGAAACAAGTTGCAATCCTTGTTCAATTAATGACACTGTTTTTATTGAAAATGAAGCTCTATATCTTGCTGCACAACTTAAAAACAACAAGTTTAAGCTTGTAAAAATACCTGAAGACGAACCTCGTTTTTTTAAATTTCCGAAACATAACGGAAAGCATTTTATCACTTTTATCGATGATATTCTAAAATATAATCTTCGACATACCCCACAAAAAGAAGAAGACATCACGTTTTATTCCATTAAAAAATCGCGCGATGCCGAGTTGTATATTGAAGATGAATTTTCAGGAAACGTGATGGAAAAAATAAAAAAATCGTTACCAAAACGAAACACAGGCCAAGCTACTCGTTTATTGATCGACAATAAAACTCCCAAAAAATTTCAAGAAATACTTAAAAATGCATTGGAGGTTTATAACACTGATATTATGAAAGGTGGGGTGTACCATAATTTTAAGGATTTTTTCAACTTCCCTAATCCAACGTCAAAAAACTTGTCTGTTGAAGAGTTACCACCTTTACCGCATCCTGTGTTAGCGAATGGGAAATCCATTTTTAAGGCAATAGATGAAAAAGATCAGTTAATTCATTATCCCTATCAAGATTTTGAACCTGTTATAAAATTATTGGAAGAAGCTGCAGACGACCCGAAAGTAACCACTATTAAAATGACCATCTACCGTGCTGCCAGCGAATCTAGATTAAATGATGCCATTGCTAGAGCTGCTAAAAACGGAAAAGAAGTCGTTATTTTTATTGAAGTAAAAGCTCGTTTTGATGAGCATAACAATTTAAAATGGGGTAAAATTTTTGAAGACAATGGAGCCCACGTTATCTACAGTTTTCCCGCTATTAAAATACACTCAAAAATACTCTGTATAGAACGGGAAACAAATGGAGCTTCAAAACGCTACGGGTACATCGCAACGGGTAATTTTAATGAAAATACGGCAAAGTTATATACCGATTTTGGCATTATGACTGCCGAAAAAGAAATTACAGAAGACCTCAACAAACTATTTTTAGTGCTTCAGGGAAAAATGATTATCCCAAAACCTGATCGACTTTTAATATCTCCTTTTACATTGCGAGATACTTTTGAAGATTTAATTGAAAAAGAAATAGAATTGGCCAAAGCTGGAAAAGATGCCTACATAATTGCAAAAATGAACAGCTTGCAAGATAAAAGCATGATAAAAATGCTTTACAAAGCTAGTAATGCAGGTGTTAAAGTACGTTTACTGGTTCGTGGTATTTGTTCCCTCGTTCCTGGTATTAAAGGGCAAAGTGAAAACATATATATTACCAGTATTCTCGATCGCTTTTTAGAACACGGCCGGATATACATCTTTGGAAATGATGGCAATGAAAAAATGTACATTGGTTCTGCAGATTGGATGAAACGCAACCTAAGCCACCGCATTGAAGTGGTTACCCCTATTTTGGACCAAGATCACCACAACACAATCAGGGAATTAATTCAGATTCAATTAAATGATAACGCAAAAGCACGTGTGATCGATGCCGATCAAAAAAACGAATATGTGGAACATACCAAACCTATTGTGAGAGCACAATATGACACGTATGATTATTTTAAAGAGAAGGGTTAATTGTTTTTTATAAATCCGTGTGATTTTGCGTGTTTTATAGCTTCTTTACTATCTTCCACCAACAATGCAGGGGTTATATCGTAGTTTGAAAACAACCCTTTAATACGAAGCATTTTCTTTTTATGTTTTACGCTTCGCAAATAAATGGCTTTAATGCGTTCTGGAAAACTTTCCGCCAATTCAATATAAATATCGGCATCGTGTTCTCCACTATCTCCTATTAAAATAAAACTCATTTCTGGATAGGTTTTTAAAATATCCAAAATCTCTTTTTGTTTTTGAGGTGTTGAATCTGTCTCTTATACACATCTGACGCTGCCGACGACTCCTTACGTGTAGAT
>CAJXPE010000354.1 GCA_913057965.1 uncultured Marixanthomonas sp.
TCTACACGTAAGGAGTCGTCGGCAGCGTCAGATGTGTATAAGAGACAGGTATAAGAATTTACTATAAGATTGAAGGTTAGTTGTCTGTCCTCCAAGCCACAACATCCCCTTTTTCCAAGCCCCAAACATCACTCAGTCCATCATTGACTTCTAAAACGTATTGCGCGATTCCTTCAGAGGGTAGCGAAGTGGGGTCCATAGGTTTTGCATTTTTCTGAATGCTTACAATTAGCTTGTCACTATTTATGTAAATAATGTCTAGGCCAAACTCGGTGTTTTTCATGTAAAAAGATCGCGGACGGGAATCTTCAAAGATAAAAAGCATTCCTTGGCTATCGAGCATACCTTTGCGGTACATCAAGCCGGTTTGGGTTTGGTATTCGTCGTCGGCAATTTCGATATCCAACGTCGTGATGATAGAATCAGTTTCGGCTTTTTTTAGGGTAAGCTCACCTTCTTTGGTAAAGGAAACTTCTTTGGTAATACTTTTTTGCTCGGTTGGTTTGTCTTTGCAGCTAAAAACAGCACTCGTTAAGACGATGCTCACTAGCAGTATGATTGCTTTTTTCATAATTATTATTTTTCAGTCATTTCGACGATAGGAGAAATCACACCCTAGTAGTCACGTCTGTTGTTCACTTCCCTTTTTATATGTTGTTTTTAACCCTGAAACCTGAAACCAAGAATGTGTTTTCGATACAAAATTTTAGTTGCTCACGCACCTATAATTTCACTCAAACAACCCTATATTCATCAACTACGCTTCCTTCGGATATTTCCGTTTAGATGCTTGTATCATTAAATAAATACCTATCAATATAAAAGGAATACTCAGCCACTGTCCGGTGTTAAGTGCCCATTCGGCACGATTTTCAACTTGCGCTTCTTTTACAAATTCCACCAAAAAGCGTACCGTCCAAAGTAGGATTAAAAACACGCCAAAAATATAGCCTAAATAATGACGTTTATCGGTTTTCCAGTAAATAAACCAAAGAATAAGAAATACCAAAATATAGCCTCCTGCTTCATATAATTGCGCTGGATGCCGTGGAAACGTTTCTCCTAATTGCTTAAAAATAACTCCAAAATCACCGTTGGTTGGTTTTCCTATTATTTCAGAATTAATAAAATTTCCAATACGCACAAAAATACCACCGCAAGCAACAGCGATTACCACGCGGTCTAAAATCCATAGCACAGGTTTTTTAATCACCTTTTTACTATACATGAACATGGCAATGATGATAGCAATAGCAGCTCCGTGACTGGCAAGCCCCTGAAAACCGGTGAATTCAAACTCCGGAACCGTGCGAATAGGTAATAAAATAGAAAGTGGATCTTCTACAAAAAGTTCGGGTTGATAGAAGATTACGTGCCCCAAGCGTGCACCCAAAAGGGTCGCAATAACCGTATAAATAAAAAGGCTGTCAAGTTTTTCTTCGGAAACTTGTTCGTTTTTATAAATCCGTTTCATAATAAACCACCCTAGTGTAAAGGCGATTACAAACATTAAACTGTAATAACGAATCACAAAAAAACCAAGGTCAATCCCTTTGGAAGGATCCCAGGTAAAAGCTAAAAATTGTGTCATGTAGTAGTGTTTTATTGGGTACGTTTTAAATTTCAGTTTTATTCTGAAAAAAATACGTCTGTGATTGTAAAGATAGAAAATCCATTAGCTATACAAACCTTAGGGTCTTTCTTTTTTTGGTGGAACGGGATCGTAACCTGATCCGCCCCACGGATTGCAACTGGCAATTCGTTTTATAGCCAACCAGCCTCCTTTAAATAAGCCGTGTTTTTGTAGGGCTTCTACGCTATATTGCGAACACGTAGGCGAGTACCGGCACGTAGAGGGTGTAATGGGCGATATCATATTTTGATACACCCGTATTAAAAACACAAAAGGAGCGATTACTATCTTTTTCATAGGTTTTAATAAAAGTAATACATTTTACTCACTACTCACTACTCACTACAGCTAACTCTCCACCCAGTTTTTAATCTGTCTCTTATACACATCTGACGCTGCCGACGACTCCTTACGTGTAG
>CAJXPE010000355.1 GCA_913057965.1 uncultured Marixanthomonas sp.
CATTCCACTTACTCGGCTAACTTTGTAAGTCATCAGTTTCTTATGATGATTAAAAATTTTAGAATATGAGCAAAGAAAGCAGACGTCGTGAAGCCTTAATATATCACGCAAAACCAAAACCCGGTAAAATACAAGTAGTACCTTCAAAAAAATATGCCACCCAACGTGACCTCTCTTTGGCGTATTCTCCTGGTGTTGCAGAACCTTGTTTGGAGATAGAAAAAGAAACTAACAATGTTTATAAATATACCAATAAAGGAAATTTAGTTGCTGTAATTTCAAACGGTACAGCTGTTTTAGGCCTGGGAAATATAGGTCCGGAAGCTTCTAAACCTGTAATGGAAGGGAAAGGATTGCTTTTTAAAATATTTGCAGATATTGATGTTTTTGATATTGAGGTTAACACTGAAAATGTTGATGAATTTATTGAAACCGTTAAAAACATTGCGCCTACTTTTGGCGGTATTAATCTAGAAGATATAAAAGCCCCAGAAGCTTTTGAAATAGAACGTCGCTTAAAAGAAGAATTGGACATTCCAGTGATGCACGACGATCAACATGGAACAGCTATTATTTCGGCTGCTGCATTGTTAAATGCATTAGAACTTGCCGATAAAAAGATTGAAGAGGTTTCTATTGTTATTAGTGGAGCGGGTGCAGCAGCAGTTTCGTGTACCAAACTATATAAATCCTTTGGAGCAAAAGCAGAAAATATAGTGATGCTCGATAGTAAAGGAGTCATTAGAAAAGACCGAGATTCTCTTTCCGAAGAAAAAGAAGAGTTTGCAACCGCTCGTAAAATTGATACGTTAGATGAAGCCATGGAGAATGCCGATGTTTTTGTAGGGCTTTCCATTGCCGATATCGTATCACCAGCTATGCTAAAAAGTATGGCAGATAACCCCATTGTGTTTGCTATGGCAAATCCAAATCCAGAAATTGATTACGATTTGGCGATTAAAACCCGGGAAGATATCATTATGGCAACCGGCCGAAGTGATCATCCTAACCAAGTTAACAACGTATTGGGGTTCCCTTTTATATTTAGAGGTGCTCTAGATGTTCGCGCAACCAAAATCAATGAAGAAATGAAAAAGGCTGCCGTTAAAGCGTTGGCGGATCTAGCGAAAGAAGCGGTGCCAGAACAAGTTAACATAGCATATGGCGAAACAAGATTAACATTTGGTAGAGATTACATAATTCCAAAACCTTTTGACCCCCGTTTAATTACTGCAGTTCCGCCAGCAGTTGCCAAAGCAGCTATGGAAAGTGGTGTCGCAACGGAAGATATAGTTAATTGGCAAAAATATGAAGACGAACTGCACGAACGCATGGGCAGTGATAATAAAATTATTCGATTATTATTAAACCGGGCACGTACCAATCCTAAACGAATTGTTTTTGCCGAAGCAGATCATCTAGATGTTTTAAAAGCAGCTCAAATTGTATATGAAGAAGGAATCGGGATTCCCGTTTTATTAGGAAGAAAGGAGATTATTCTTGAACTGATGGAGCAACTTGAGTTTGATATAGAAAACTTAGAGATTATCGATCCGAAGTCTGATGAGCAAGAAGAAAAACGAAATTATTACGCTGAAAAACATTGGAAAAATCGTAAAAGAAGCGGTATCACCTTGTACGATGCACAAAAAATAATGCGAGAGCGTAATTACTTTGCTGCTATGATGGTTAATGAAGGGGATGCCGATACGATGATTTCAGGGTATTCCAGAGCGTATCCTTCAGTGGTCCGTCCTGTTTTAGAAACTGTGGGAAGGTTTGATGGAGTGAGTAAAGTGGCTACCACTAATTTAATGCTCACAAAAAGAGGCCCTCTGTTTATATCAGATACTTCCATTAATATAGATCCTACAGCGAAAGAATTGGCTAAAATTGCACAAATGACCAATTATACTATGAAAATGTTTGGTTTAACGCCAGTCATCGCCATGGTTTCGTATGCAAATTTTGGTTCTTCAAAAGATCCGCATGCAACCCTGTCTCTTATACACATCTCCGAGCCCACGAGACCTCTCTACATCTCGT